>DASPHQ010001151.1:0-3624 GCA_035629595.1 Urbifossiella sp.
AAGGCCGTGATCGGGCCGGTCGCCGCCGACAAGCTCGTCGTGGGGGCGAAGAACCTGCCGGTCGAGTTGGTGCCGGTCGCGGCCGGGGCCGAGCTGAAGTTCCAGTTCCTCGCGTCCGGCAAGTCCCAGGCCGACACCGAGGTGACGGTCATCACGCCGGACGGCAAGTCGGCGAAGGTGAAGACGGACGCCACCGGCCACACGCCGGCGTTCAGCGCCCCCGGCCGGTACGGCGCGTGGGCCAAGAGCGTGATCGCCGCCCCCGGCTCGGTGGGCGACAAGAAGTACGAGGAAGCCCGCCACTACGCGACGGTGGTCGTTGACGTTCCCGCGAAGTAACCGCACACCCTCCCACCCGCCGCGCCGGGGCGACGAGCCCCGGCTATTCACCTCTTGACGAGACGATCAATGCGTTCGCTCCGCGCCCGCCCGTCCGCCTTCACGCTGATCGAGCTGCTGGTCGTGATCGCCATCATCGCGATCCTGATCGGCTTGCTTCTCCCCGCCGTCCAGAAGGTGCGGGCCGCCGCCGCCCGGGCCAAGTGCCTCAACAACATGAAGCAGATCGGCCTCGGGATGATGCAGTACGAGCACAACAACGGCCACTTCCCGTACTCGCGGACCGGGTCGCTGTGGCGCGTCCTCCCGTACGTGGAGCAGGCCACCATGTCCCAGGAGTTCGAGGCCGCCCGGCACTCGAACGGGCTCCACGGGTTCAACGGCCAGTTGACCGACGCCGGGTGGACGCCCCAGCTCCGGACGTACTTCAACGTGCCCGTCCCGATCTTCCAGTGCCCGAGCACCCCGGGCGAGCGGACGATCGCGGTCAACCCGACCCTGAACGCACAGGCCACGGACTACACGTCCCCGCGCATCCCGGCCCTCCGGCCGGCCGGACACCCGCTCTGGTACCAGGAGGGTGAGCCGCAGATGAACTTCAACACGGCGATGAGCCCGCCCGACTCGCGCAGCACCGACCCACGGCGGCGCGGGGCGAGCTACGCGGCGATCACCGACGGGTACAGCAATACCATGCTCTTCTACGAGTGCGCCGGGGCGCCGCTGCTCTACGTGATGGGGCGGCCGACGGGCGGTGCGGTGTCGCTGGCGTGGGCCGGCGCTGGCGACGGGGTAAAGATGCGGGCGTATCGCGCCGACAACCTGACCGCCGCGACGAGCCCGACGAACAGCGGGCGCGGCACGGCCGGAAGCCCGACACCGCCGCTCGTTCCCACGGACCCGAGCAGCGGGGCGGCGTGGGAGGCGGCCATCGACACGGTTCCGGGGACGTACCGGTTCATCAACCACACCAACAACGCACAGCCGTACAGCTTTCACACCGGCGGAGTGCACGTCAGCCTGGCCGACGGGTCGGCCCGGTTCATCCGCGACAGCATCGACCTCGGTACGTTCCTGAACCTGATGCTCCGCGACGACGGGCAGGTTCTCGGTGACTTTTAACCCCCCTACCCTCCAGCCGAGCCCCGACGTGGACCTTCTGACTTCGACCGACACGCCTCCGGAACTGACTGCGGTCGCCGTCGCGCCCGGACGACGGCCGCTCCACAAGCGGGTGATGCACGTCGTCCGCCGGGTCCACCTGTACCTGGGGTTGTTGCTGTTCCCCTGGGCCGTGCTCTACGGAGTGACGGCGTTCCTGTTCAACCACCCGGCGGCGTTTTCCGAGCAGCCGACGACCACGTTCGGCCCGTCCGCGACCGCCGGCACCCCGCTCGACGACGCGCCGACGCCGGGCGCGGTCGCCGAGGCGGTGGTGGCGAAGCTGAACGAGCAGCAGTCCCCGGCGACGCCGTACCGGGTCGCTGGCGAAGCGCGGTACGGCCCACGCGAGTTCGCGTTCGCCACCGTGAAGGCCGACGGCCAGACGGTGAGCGTGCTGTACGACGTGAAGTCCGCGGGCGGCACCGTTCGTGTGACACCGCCAACCGCCGAGAAGGCCGAATCGGAGAAGGCGCCGTTCGCCACCGGCTCGACGAAGGCGGGAGGCCGCGACAAGGGCGGAAAGGGCGGGATGAAGGGCGGCAGCCGCGGCGTCCCCGCGACGGCGAGCGGCGAGGGCGTGAAGTTGCCGGACCAGCTGCACGACCGACTCAAGGCGGCGGTGCCGACGATCCTCGCCCGCACCGGCTTCCCGACGGGTGAGGTCACGGTGACCTCCGTGCCGGACGTCACGTTCCCGATCGAGGCCGACGGCCGCACCTGGACTGCCAGCTACAACTCGCAGACCGGCGCCGTGAGCGGTGTGCCGACCGGGACCGCGCCCGCCGCGGAACTCGGCTGGCGGCGCTTCCTGCTGCGGCTCCACACGACCCACGGATACCCGGGGGAGCAGAATCCCAAGTGGTTCTGGGCCGTGGTCGTGGACGTGATGGCCGGCACCATGTGCTTCTGGGGGCTGTCGGGGCTGGTGATGTGGTGGCAGCTGAAGGGCACCCGGAAGCTCGGCGCGGTGGTGCTGCTGGTCAGCGCGGCTGCGGCGACCGTACTCGCGATCGGGATGCACGCGGCGCTGACGGGGTGACTTCTCCGCCGCTTGCGGCGATGCAGCGTAGACGCTGCATCGCCGCAAGCGGCCGACCGATCACCGCAACCACTTCGCCACGTCGCGGGCGTGGTACGTCAGCACCACGTCCGCGCCCGCCCGGCGGATGCTGGTGAGAATCTCCAGCGTCACGCGCCGCTCGTCGATCCACCCCTTCGCGGCCGCGGCCTTCACCATCGCGAACTCGCCGCTCACGTTGTACGCCGCCACCGGCACCCGGAACCGCTCCTTCACCCGGCGGATGATGTCCAGATAGCTCAGCGCCGGCTTGACCATCACCATGTCGGCCCCCTCGGCCAGGTCCAGCGCCACCTCCTTCATCGCCTCGTCGCCGTTCGCCGGGTCCATCTGGTACGTACTGCGGTCGCCGAACTGTGGCGGCGACTCGGCCGCGTCGCGGAACGGGCCGTAGAAGCCGCTCGCGTACTTCGCCGCGTAGCTCAGGATCGGCACGTGAACGAAGCCCGCCGCGTCGAGCCCGCGGCGGATCGCCCCGACCATGCCGTCGAGCATCCCGCTCGGCGCCACGATGTCGGCGCCGGCCTTCACGTGGCTGACGCACTGCTCGGCGAGTATGGCAAGCGTGGCGTCGTTGTCCACGTCGGCGACGCCGTTGCGGTGTTGGAGAATGCCGCAGTGGCCGTGGTCGGTGTACTCGCAGAAGCACTCGTCCGGGATTAGCAACACGTCCGCGCCGAACGCCTTCCGCGTCGCCCGCAGCGCCTGCTGCACGATCCCCTCGTCGTGCAGGGCGCTGCTGCCGGTCGCGTCCTTCGACGCCGGGATGCCAAAAAACATGAACGACTTGATGCCCATCTCGCGGGCGGCGCCGACCTCCTCGACCAGCGTGTCGACGCTGAGCTGGAAGTTCCCCGGCATCGAGCCGATTTCCTGCCGCACGCCTTTGCCCGGCCGCACGAACAGCGGGAGGATGAGGTCGCGCGGCGACAGCTCGGTCTCGCGAACCAGCTCGCGGACGAGGGGGTTGTAGCGGAGCCGGCGGGGCCGGGCGGTGGGGAAGCCGGGGGAAACGCGGTCGGGGTCGGGGTGTGGGTGGTTCA
>DASPHQ010001152.1:0-8825 GCA_035629595.1 Urbifossiella sp.
GCACCTGACCGCGGCCTCGACAGCGGTTCGTGACCAATAGCTCACACAGGCCGCGGCAGGTGAGCTTTTTGTTCGGCCACCGGAGGCGCGGGGCATGGAAAGCCGCGAGGCAGCGGAGGAGCGGCTACTGTCGCTGGCCCAGGGGCTGGACTTCGCCCGCCGGTACTACGCGCTCGTCGCCACCACCCGGGACGGCAAGCCGTCCGCCGATCTGCCGGCCGCCGACATCGCGGCCGCGTTGGAGTCCACCGGTCGGGCGTTCCGGTTCAACCGCAAGGAGCGGTTCTACGCCACCAGGGAGCCCGACACCCCTGGCGAGCTGGGGCTCAACCTGGCGATCCGCGGGGCGGTCGAGTTCATCCTGGTCGCCCGCACGCCGGCCGGCCACATCGGGGACGTGTTTCACGGCCTGGCTCTGGAGCTGGCGCGCCGGCACGCGCCCGAGCTGGTCCCCGACCCGCCGTACCCGCGGCCGTGGTTTCGTGACAGAGCGGAACTGCGGCGGGTGCTAGCCGACGGTCTGGGGCTGTACGCCGAGCTGGCGGCCGCGATTCGGACCGAGGGGCTGCTCGGGTAGGTCATAGAGGCCGAACCCCACGCTGCAGCAGACCGCCAGCTCATTCGCGCTTTGCAGCAGCACCGTGGGGTCGGCTCGTGGTACGATCCCCGGCGGCTGCTGAGCTATTTGTTCGGCGGCTTGTGTACGCATCGGAGACAGGCGTCGTCATGGCTCGGCAGCGAACCCGTTATCGAACCGGTGCCCTCGTCGCCATCCGGGCAGATCGCCCGCGGGCTTTACTTGTAACCCTGTAGTGCAGGTCCGTCCAATCAGTAGGCCATCGGACCGTTGAGCCATCCCCTGAGGTGACACGACGTGGACCCTATTCGCATTCGGTGTCCGCACTGCCACAAGTACCTACGTGTCCCGGCCAAGCTCGCCGACAAGCAGATTCGCTGCCCCAACCTTAGTTGCGGCCGCACGCTGACGGCTTCGCTTACTCGCACCGCCACCGTTGCCGAAGACGACGCCTATCGGATCCTAACCCGGCCTCCAACCGCGGAAGAAAGATTGGAGGAGAAGCTCAAGAAACTCGCCGAGGAGATCAACGAACACGTGAGCGGGGCTACTAGTGCATTTGCCAGTTCTGAGGCACGCAGCTATGCGATACACCTCAAAAGAATCGAGGACATTATTCACGATGTTGCCACCACGTTAGACGAACAGATCCTTATCACTTTGCAGGGCTTGAAACCGTGCTCCGAGACCTGGATGGAGTGGTCCGAAAGAAGCTGGGAGGATTTGGACAACCCGTATTGGGAGCCCTCGCGCGGAGAAAGAACGGTGACGGCCGATCCGTCTGCCGTCAACAAGCTGGCCTCACTAGAACTGCTGCGCCGACGGGCAACGAAGCCTGGCCCCCCGCCGGAGGCGCTGGGCGAGATGACGGTGGTAGGCTATCGGCTGCCGATCTACCATGCCACGTTCCGCCGCATCACCAACGACAGACAAGGCCGCCCTGGGTGGGAATTCAACGTCTGCACCCAGCCGCCGATCGAGGTGCCGACCGACGAGTCCAAGCGATTCCTGTTCGCCAACGGCGTCCGGTTCTGCTCGGAGGGTAAGCCGATCCCGCTGCACGACGTGGACGACCTGACCGGGACCGAGCTGTTCATCGAGGAGCTGTTCAACCCGGAGTCGTGCGAGGATTACTTCACTTTGTACATGGGCGAGTACCAACTCATGAGCCACGTCCGGCTACGATTCCTGCAGCGCCGCGGGTCGGAGTATCGCATTCGGGTGACGGCGTTGGTGGACTTGGTGGACGACGTGTCCGAGGATCCGGCGGAACTGGCGTTCGAGTGCTGGATCATTCGTCAGCAGGCTGTGATCTCTGGCGGGTAATGCCGAACTCGGCGCTGCAGCAGACGGCCCCCGCCTGTAGGTTTCTCGTGACCACAGCTCGCACGGGCGGGGGCCGCTGCTGAGCTTCCTGTTCGGCGGCGGAGGCGAACCGATGGCGACGGTCGATCCGCAACTGGTGATGGCTCTATACCGCCGCACCGACATGCCGCTCATGGTCTGCAAGGCGGCGCTGGTCGAGGCCGGGGGCGACATGGATGGCGCCATCGAGGTTCTGCGCCGCCGCTGCAACCCGTTCGGTGGGTGCGTGGGCGCTAGCCCAGGGTTCTGGGAGCAGTTCCGGAGTAACCCCCCGCTCACGGCCCGAGACGCCGAGCCGATCGAGCGCGAGGTTCTCGGAAACTCGCCGAGCGGGGCCGAGTCCTGGGCGGTCTGGCGGATCGACGATAACGGGAACACATTCCTGGTGCGCGGGGGGCTGGCGCGGGACGAGGCCGACCGAGTGGCGGCCGAGTTTACCGCCCGCGGGCACAAGCAGATGTACTGGGTCGAGCGTGAGGCCGCCGAACCCGCCGCCGCACCGGACCGCCCGCCCCCAGGCGGTTCATAGGCCGACCTCGGGTATAGTTCGTGACTCGCTACCCGGGCGGCTGCTGGGCTGAGTCGTTCGGCGGCGGAAAAGCTGACCGGAACGGACACGAGTCGCCGGCCCGACGCCGGTCGCCGCTACCGGCCCCAGAAGTCCCCGTTCGGCCACACGATCGCGTTCCCGCGGACCGACCCGGTCAGGTTCCACTCCGGGATCGTGACCCGCCGCCCGTCCCGGCTCAGCCAACCCTCGGCCGGGGTTCCCCGCTCGTTCGTGAAGATCAGCCGCGGGCCGTGGGGGGTCGCGACGGTCTGCACGTAGCACGGCTGGTGCGGGTCCCCGCGGAAGTACCACGGCCCGTCGACCGGGGACGACTGGGGGACCGGGGCCGGCACGCGGGGGAACGGCCCCGGGGGCGGCGGGTACGGGTAGCGGGGGCCGGGCTGGGCGGACGCGGCCCCGGCGGTGGTCGCGACGGCCGTGGCGAGGAGAAGGTTGCGGATCACGGTGGGACTCTCGGGCGAAGTACGGGGCCGGGCGGGCGCGTCCCCGCGAATGGAGCGCCCGGGGCGGGCCGGCTTGCGCGGCCCTCACCTCGTGCTCGCCCCCGCCCGCGGCATCGCGGTCGGCGGCCGCCGAGGCGGTCCCGCCGAACCGACCGCTGCGGCAGACCGCCAGACCATTCGCACTTTTCGGCCGCCTCGGTGTTGCAGGTCGTGGTACGATGCGCGGCGGCGGAGCTTCCTGTTCGGCCCCGGAGGGCTTGCGGGTGGAGAACCCCTATCGGACCACGTCGGTCGTCTTCCCGGTGCTCCTGACCACCGTCGGGGTGGCGTGGCTGCTCACGGTCGAGCAGGCCGACCCGCGGATCCACTGGGTGCCGGTGCTCGGGATGGCCGTGGTCGGGGTCCTGACGCTGGTGATGGGCGGGCTGGACAAGGTGACCGTGGCGGTCGGGCCGTTCCTGCTCGCCTGCACCGGGTTCGCGGTGGCGCGCCAGACCGGGCACATCACCGTGGAGCGGATGCTCCCGTGCCTGGTCATCGTGGCCGGGGCGCTGATGTTCGCGGCCCACCTCCTTCCGGTCCCGTACCCGAGGTGGCTCCAGCCCGCGCCCCCGCCCCCGCCGGAGCGGCCGAAGCGGCTGACCCTCGACCCCCGGGACGCGGCCCCGCCGGCCGGCGGACCGGGGCTCGGGCCGCCGGGCGGGAGGTAGGTTCCGGCGGCCCGGTCGGGCCAAGCGGGCCGAACGCACAGCGCCAGCGACCGCGGCTGCAGAGCTGGATGTTCAGCGGCGGAGGGACGCAGATGTCGAGCGAGTTCACGACCGACTCACTCCGGGACTTCCGCCGACGGTGGCGGCGGGACACCTTTCGGCGGCGGCTGGCGGACGCCGCGGTGTTCGTCCCGATCGCCGCGGCCGCCGGCCACGCGTGGGGCGGGTGGGCGGGTGCCGCCGCGGCCGGCGGGGCCATGGTCGCCCTGCTCGTCGTGTCCGCCGTCGCCACGCACGCCGCGCTGATGGGGTCGTACGCCGGCCCCGCCCTCCGGCCGCCCCCGCGGTGGACGGTCGCGGCGGCGTGGGTCGGGTCGTGGCCCGCCGTGGCCGGGCTGGCGGCGTGCGGGTATCTGGCGGTCGGGTGGGGCGGGGCGGTCGGCCTGGGGGCGGCCTCCGCGGTCGCGTTCGCGCTGGCGACCGCGGCCGACCAGGGGTTGCGGCGGGACGCCCGTGCCGCGACCGCGGCCGGGTCGGGCAACTGAGTGAGCGTCCGCGCAGGTCGGCTCCTTCGGCGGGGTGATCTTCGGGTCGATCCTGGGCCACCTGCTCGACTCCTGGTGGCCGTGGCTCCTCGTCCCGATCGGGGCGGTCGCCGTTCCGCTCGTCATGGCCCGGGGAACTCCCCGCGGCGACCAGGACCGCGGGTAGGCGATTCAACCACACCGGAGGTACGTCATGCGCGCGGCGATCGTGGCGGTACTCGTGACGGCCGGGGCGGTCGGCGGACAGCCGGTCGATCCCGCCCCGCGGAAAACGACCCTCCTCCCGCCCAAGACGCGGCTGTGGCAGGCCGCCCCCACCCCCGACGCGAAGGGCGTCGTCACGGTCACCGGCGACGAGCGGACGCTCCGGGTGTGGGACGCCGTCACCGGGAAGGCCCGGACCTGGGAGCGGGGGGCGGCCGACGCCGGGTCCGTGGTCTTCGCACCCGGCGGGGCGGACGTGCTCGTCGGCCGGCGCGACGGGACGGTGACCCGCCACGACCTCGCCACCGGGCGGGAGCTGGCCCGCGTCGCGGTCGGCGAGAAGGGGGTCGCGGGGGAGCCGTTCTTCCCCCTCGCCGCGGGCACCTACGGCGCCTCGAAGTTCGACCTCAGCCCGGACGGGACGCTCCTCGCGCTGGAGAACCCGGACTCGCTGACCGTGACGCTCCACACGTGGCCCGGGGGGGCGGTGGCGGCGCGGCTGCGGAACGAGCCGCTGAACCGCGAGACGTGGGCGGCCACGCCGCGGTTCGGCCCCGGCGGCAAGACGCTGTACTGCCTGGTCGAGGGCGACGCCCGCGGGTTCGTCGCGGTCTGGGACGTGGCGACCGGGAAGCAGACGCGGTCGCTGGTCCCCACGCGGCCGATCAGCGAGCTGAGCGTGTCCGACGACGGCCGGTGGGTCGGCGCCTGCGGCGGGTTCAACCGGCTGGTGACGGCCTGGGACGCGGTGGCCGACCTCCGGCAGACCGCCCTGCCGCACCCCGGCGACAACTGCATGCGGGTCGCGTTCAGCCGTGACGGCAAGCAGGCGGCCGCGGTCAGCACCTACAGCATGGGGAAGAAGGGGGCGCGGGCCACCGTGTGGGACCTCGAGACGCGCCGCACGGTCCGGTCGTGGGTGGTGTCCGACGACTTCTACCACGGCGGCATCGTGTTCTTCTCCCACGACGGCCGGGCGCTCTACACCGGTGGGCAGAACGTGGGGCTGTTCGCCTGGGACCTGTCCGTCCCCGGCCGGATGGATTGACCTCCGGGCGGTGTCGTGGGGTCGAGATTCCACTCAACATCAGGGCGGCCGGCAACGGCCGAGGGCACGATGGCGAAGAAGCCGGCACCCAGGAAGCCGACGAAGCCCGTCGCCGCGAAGGCCAAAGCCACGCCCCCACGGCCGGCGGGCGCGACGCTGAAGGACACCCTCCGCGAGCTCGAATCGCTCGGCGACGCGGCGGTGCGGGCGCAGAACGCGAAGGGCGGGGCCGGCGCCAACCAGTTCGGCGTCAAGCGCGGCGACCTTCGCACGCTGGCGAACCGGATCAAGACCGATCACGCCCTGGCCCTGGCGCTGTGGGACACCGGCAACGTCGACGCCCAGCTGCTGGCGACGCTCCTGGTCGACGTGAAGCAGCTGTCGGCCGACGAGCTGGAGCGGCTGGTGACGACTGTCACCTACGCGTGGACGGCCGACTGGCTTCACTCTTACGTGGTGAAGGTACACGCCGACCGCGAGGCGCTTCGGCGGAAGTGGATGACATCGGCCGACCGCTGGACGGCCCGCGCCGGCTGGCAGCTGACGGCCGGGCGGGTGGCGAAGAGCCCCGACGGCCTCGACCTCGTGGCGCTGCTCGACCGCGTCGAGCAGGAGCTGGCCGCGGCCGCCCCCGAGGTGCAGTGGACGATGAACGCCTGCCTGGCGGAGATCGGCATCCACTTCCCCGAGCACCGCAAGCGGGCGCTCGCGATCGGCGAGAAGCTGGGCGTGTACCGCGACTACCCGTGTTCGAAGGGCTGCACGTCGCCGTTCGCCCCGATCTGGATCAACGAAATGGTAAAGCGGCAGGGGTGACCCGCGGAGCACGGCCGCCGTCCGGCGTGAAGTCGCCCGCCGGATCACCTCGCCTTGACGTACGCCTTGAGGACGGGCCTTCCCTGGGTGGGAAGCGCACCCGCCAGATAGCTGTGCTTGTAGACGCCGGGCGAGCCCCGGACGGGGTCCGACGCCGGCCGGATCTGCGCTTCGACACCGTCGAGAGTCACGGTCACGATCAGGTCCGGGGGGGCGGTTTTGGAGTTCGTGTAGATTCCGAAGCCGTCGGCGATCGTGTCGGCTTCGATCGTGCCGTCGGGAAGAATGCGCGAACGGACGCCGAGGCCGGCCCCGGGGTAGTACCGCCGGACGTTGGGGCTTTGGTTGCCGTTGTCAACGGTGACCGACTTGCCGTCGGTCCGAAAGACGCACAGGACGAAGTTTTTTGGAGGCACGTACGGGTCGGGAATCACCTTCCCGAGGTCCGGGGGGTTCTTCTTCGCCAGGTCGTCCTTCCGGGCCATGTCCGCGCGCTCGGCGTCGGCGCGCTCCTTCCTGGCGGCTTCCGCCGCGAGGTCCTCCTCCCGCTTTTTGCGATCCTCCCGGTCCCGGCGGCCCTCATCAATCGCCTGTTGAACCGTCTTCTGGATGTCCTCCAGGGCTCGAAGGCGCTCGGCTTCGAGCCGGTCCCGTTCCCGTCGCTCGGCGTCCGCCTTGGCGGCGGCCTCGGGGTCGGGGGGCTCGGTGCGATCGTTCCCTTCCCGTCGCGGCTCGGGCAGCTCGGCTCGTACGCCTTCTTCCCGCCCGGCCACCTTCCCCGGCCACCACTGGACCGTCGCCACCGTGGTCGGCAGGATCACGGCCGCGAGCGCGGCCGCCCATCGCATCTTGTTCACCCGCCTCGGGGCAAGGAGGCGGTGCAAGTGGTGCAAGCGGTCGCCGAGCAGTTCCGCGGTTACCAACCCGAACAAGCCCTCCGTCGTCTCGAATGGGGTGGGGGAGGTGGCGTGTCGGCCGGCGTGCTTCGCCAGCCGATCGAGGTGAGCCTTCTGATAGATGTTCGTGGCCGCGTCGGCCGTCCGGTAGACGAACAGCGGCTTGCCCAGGTGCAGCGCGAGGTACGCCTCCCACTGGGTGTAGGTGATTCCCCGGAATTCCCCGAGCGACCGCCGTAGCTTCGGGTTGTTGCGGAGGAAGTTGGGGCTGGTCTCGAGGAACCGGTCCACGGCCCGCTGGGCGGCGAACGCGCCGGGTACTTGTCCGACGACGTGTACGACCACGGCGGATTCGGAGATGTAGCCCGCGAGTTTCTCCAGCGTGTCGACGGACCACTGCCGGAATCGACCCTGTTCCAACGGGCGCAGACCACCCTTCTCGAGCAAGGCGGCCAGGTTCGTTCGCATCCCGGGATAGGTGGAACCGGGGCCTTCGAACTCGCCCGACGCGGCCGACAGGAAGAACGTCAAGTGCGTCATGGCCTGCTCGCGTACGGCCGATGTCGGGGGTCTGCCACAGTATCGCATTCACCCGGACCGCGGACAAGTTCCACGGGGTACGTCACCCGCCGCCGGACGGCGGTCGGCCCGCCTCGCCGCCCAGCGCCGCCAGGAACGCCGCGGCACACGCGCCCACCGTCGCCAGGTCGTAGCCGCCCTCCTGCGTCACCACCGCCGTCACCACCACCCGGGGCGACACGGGCACGGTTTCCCCAATTCCGCGTTGCGTGGGCCGACGCGGGTGCGGACAATTCTCAAACGACGGCACGCGTGGCCCGGCCGTCGCCGCCCACCACCCGGAGGCTCGCCATGTCCCGCGCCGTCCTCGTCGCGATCGCGGTGGCGGTCGTGACTTCGGCCAGCCCTTCCCAGCCGCCCCCGCCCAAGGACAAGGTGAGGGAGAAGGCGTGGGCGCCGAACCTGTCGCAGGCGATCCTCCGGAGCAAGGAGGAGAAGAAACCATTGGCCATCCTGTTCGGGGCCGACTGGGCGGTCGCCTACACCAAGCTTCGCGGCAATTTCTACGACACCCCCGAGTTCGACCGGTTTGTCGACAAGGCGGTTTTCGTCGTCGGCAACCCGGACAAGGACGACGACGTGAAGGCGAGGTTTTCGACGTTCGGCGTCAACGGGTTCCCGACGCTCGTGGTCCTGGACGAGAAGCAGGCGGAGATCGACCGCGTCACCGGCCGGTGGGAACCCGAGGTTTACGGGGGGAAGCTGGAAGCCCTGTTCCGGAACGTGGAGACGTACCGCAAGACCGGCAAGACCGACTTCGGCGAGGACGCGGCCGACAAGGCCCACCCGCACCGCCTCGCCGCGAAGCTCGCCGCGGCGGGCCAGGCGGAGGTCGCCAAGATGGTGCTGGACCCGAAGGACCGGCTGACCGAGGACCGGCTGCACGCGCTGGTGCTGCAGACCGACGCCCGCGCGACCCTCGCGCCGCCCCGCGGCAAGGACGCCGCCCGGGAGTACGGCCTCGAGATCAAGGGCTCGCAGTTCCACGGGTTCGCCATGTCCGTCGGGGAACAGTCGATCGTGCTGCGGCGGCCCCTGACCAGCTTCGGCAAGGCGGACCAGGTCCCGCCC
>DASPHQ010001153.1:0-2757 GCA_035629595.1 Urbifossiella sp.
CGCGGCCCCCCGTGCCCACCCGCATAGTTCGGCCGTGCGAGGGGGGAGAGATACCCGCGGCGGCCGGTCGGTGTCAACTTCGACCGGCCGGCCGACGGGTTCGGGGGGTTGGTGGGCTCGGGCCGGCGCTCAGTCCACGTAAACGTCGTCGTCCTCGTCGTCGCGGCGGGCGGAGCGGACCGGCTTCACCCGCCTCGGTCTGGCCAGAACCGCGAAGAGTGCCGCGAAGCCGAGGCCGAACGTGAAGATGATAACCTTTGGGTCCCCGAGCAGCGCCAGCGGAATGGCGAACGCGATCAAGAACAGCAGCCCGGCGATTTTGGTCCGGTCCACCATCAAGACGACGACAGCGACCAGCCCCAGCGCCGCCCCGCCGAGCAGGCCGTAGGTGGTGTGGACGAGCCGGTCGAGCTCTCGCTCCTTCTTCTTGAACTCCTCGGTTTGGGCGGCCATTCCCACAGGAGTGGGTTCTCCGCTTTTTTCTTGTCCAGTTCGGCTTGGCCCTGTTTGATGTCGCTCAGCCACTTGCCGCCCAGGAAGCCCGAACCGATCACCCCCAACAACCCGAACAAGAGTGCCACGATGCGCATCACCGACCTCCAGTTGCACCCGCCGCCGTTCAAACGCAGCAGTGAGGATAGCAGCCGCAACCGCCTCCGGCATTGGTCGAACGACGAATCGTCAGGGCGTGAGGATTACGAACTTGCGGCGGGCCTGCGCCTTCCCCGACCGGTGCGGCCGGCATAACCTGTGAATACCCCCCGTGCCGCGAGGTCCGCCGTGGTTCTCCCCTCTGCCCTGCTCGCCGCCGCGCTGGTGGCGCCAGCCCAGCCCGCCGCCCCGCCGCGGGCGGAGATTCGCGACGGCGACCGGGTCGTCTGGCTCGGAAACACGCTGGTCGAGCGCGAACAACGCAGCGGGTACTGGGAAACGGCCCTGTACGCAGCCAACGCCGGCAAGCGGTTCACTGTCCGCAACCTCGGCTGGAGCGGCGACACGGTGTTTGGCGACGCCCGCGCCGCGTTCGACACTCCCGCGAAGGGCTTCGAGCGGATGGTGGGTCTGACGCTCGAACTGAAGCCGACGACGGTGTGGGTCGCGTTCGGGGCCAACGAGTCGTTCGACGGCGCGGCCGGTCTGCCCAGGTTCGAGCAGGGATTGGGGAAGCTGCTTGACGCGATCCGCCCCGCGAACGCGCGGGTGGTGCTGTTCACGCCGGCGCCCGTGCAGGAGTGCCCCGGTCACCTATCGGCGGAGGCGCGCGACGCGCGAATGAAGAACCTGGCGCTCTACGCCGAGGCCGTGAAGAAGACCGCCGCCGCCCGCGGCCTCGCGGTCGTGGACCTGTTCGCGGCGCTGCAACCCGCCCTCTCGCAGGGCACGATCACGGAGAACGGCGTCCACCCCACCGCCGACGGCTTCCGCGACACGGCGGGCGGCTTCGTGGCGGCGCTCGGCGGCACGCCGCGGACGCTCGACTGGAAGCAACTCGACGGCGTGCGGACGGCGGTGGTGGCGAAGAACGAGCTGTTCTTCCACCGCTGGCGGCCGCAGAACGAGACGTACCTGTTCGGCTTCCGCAAGCACGAGCAGGGGAAGAACGCCCGGGAAATCGCCGAGTTCGACCCGCTCGTCGCCGCCGCCGAAGGCCAGGTGGAAGCCGCCCGCACCGCCCTCAACAAATAACACACCCCCTGAAAGCCCGGGGACGGCCGTCTCCGGGCTTCGACCGCTCACCCCGGACGCCATATGCCCCGCTTCCTCCCCGCGGCGCTGCTGCTCCTGTGCCCGTCGGCCGCGTTCGGCCAGGCGAACGCCAAGATCCCCGACCCCGACCCCGAGTTCGAGCGGCGCTCGTTCCAGGTCGCAGACGGGTTCGAGGTGTCGCTGTACGCCGCCGACCCGCTCCTGAACAAGCCGATCCAGATCAACTTCGACGCGCAGGGCCGGCTGTGGGTGGCGTCGAGCGCGACGTACCCGCAGATCAAGCCCGGCGAGGCGGCGAGCGACCGGATCATCGTCCTCGAAGACACCGACCGCGACGGCAAGGCCGACAAGACCACCGTCTTCGCCGACGGCCTCCTCATCCCCACGGGTGTGGTCCCCGGCGACGGCGGGGCGTACGTCGCCAACAGCACGGAGCTGGTTCACCTGTCGGCGTCGCAGCCGGGCAGGAAGGCCGACCGCCGCAAGGTGCTGCTGAGCGGCTTCGGCACCGAGGACACGCACCACATCATCCACACGTTCCGCTGGGGGCCGGACAGCCGGCTCTACTTCAACCAGTCGATCTACATCCACAGCCACGTCGAGACGCCGCACGGCGTCCGCCGGCTGAACGCGGGCGGCATCTGGCGGTACGAACCCGGCACCAGCCGCCTCGACGTGTTCGCCCGCGGCTGGGTGAACGCCTGGGGCCACGCCTTCGACCGCTACGGCCAGTCGTTCGTGACCGACGGCGCCGGCGGCGAGGGGATCAACTACCTCGTCGTCGGTGGGTATTACGCCACGTCGCAGGGGCAGCACGTCGCGCGGATCATGCAGGGGTTGAACCCGGGGTCGCCGAAGTACTGCGGGCTCGAAGTCATCAGCGGCCGGCACTTCCCGCCGGAGTGGCAGGGCGACCTGATTACGAGCGACTTCCGCGGCCACCGCGTCTGCCGGTTCAAGCTCCAGGACGACGGCAGCAGCTACGCCAGCCGGGAGCAGGAGCCGCTGATCCGGAGCAGCCACCCGGCGTTCCGGCCGATCGACGCGAAG
>DASPHQ010001154.1:0-2447 GCA_035629595.1 Urbifossiella sp.
ACACCGACGGCAGCCCGTAGTACACCATCGATGTCGCCCCCTCGTAGCCGCCCTCGCGCAGTACGCGGGCCGAAGGGATGTACGCCATCACGTCGTTCGCGTACCCGGTCACCCACAGGTTCGCTCCCAGCTCGCGCTTCAGCCGCAGCGCGTAATCGACCACCACCTCGCCGCCGAGGAACACCCACGTCACGCCGCCGAGCTTCCACGTCTGCACCGGGTACGGGTAGTCGGCCGGGATGCCGCCGGGCGCTTCGAGCTGCTTCAGTAGGTGCTTCGCCCGCGCGGCCTCGTACTTGTTCGCGTTCTCGGCCTGCTTCAACAGCGCCTCGCGGGACGGCACCTCGTGCAGCGGCAGCGGCACCTCGCGGTACGTCGCCGACGCGCCACCGCCGACCGCCGTCATCGGCTTCGCCAGCACCCCGTCCACCGCGACGGCCAGTTGCTTGCCGTAGCCGCGGGCCAGTTCGACCGTGCGCCGCGGCAGCGGGTTCTGGTCGGCGCCGCAGCCGGCCCAGAACATCGCCACCACCCCGGGGTGTGCCTTCTCCACCTCCTGCTGCGCGAACCCGGGGTAGTCGGCGCACCACTTCAGGTCGCTGAGCACGGTGGCGTGACAGGCGTAGCCGAACACGACGCCCTTGAGCGCGCCCTGCGCGTCGCGGGCCGCCAGCACGGGCACGGCGTGGTCGGTCGGCCCCTTCAGCGCGCCGGCGGCGCGGAGCGCGGGTACGTCCGCCTCCTTGTTCTCGCGCCGGTTCACCGCGAACGTCGCCGTGCCGACGCCGGCCGACAGCGTCACCGGCGCCACCGCCGCGACGGCCGCATCGACCGCCTTCAGAACCCGGCCCGGAAGGGCGTCGGTGTAGGCGTCCACGAGCTTCGCGTGGTGGTCGTCGAGGAAGTACATGGAGCGGAGGTTCTTGCCGACGACCGGACCGCTGTGCGTGTGCGACACCGCCAGCGCCACCGCCGCGCGCGGCAGCCGGTGCTTGTCGGTGATCGCCTTCACCACCAGCCGCGACGTGTCGCGGTCGATGCCGACGAGGTCGAGGGTGACGAGGCAGAAGGTGGTGCCGTCGGGCGCGCGGAGGACGGAGGCCTTCGCCCACAGCTCGGATTCGGTGCCGGCGGCGGGGGCGGTGCGGCTGGCGTAGCCGGACATCCACATCGGCTCGGGGGGCGTGATCCGCTCCGCGGCGAACCCGGCGCGCCAGGCGTTCTGCGCGGAGGCGGGGGCGGCGAGCGCGAGCAGCGCGAGAACGGCGGCGCGGAACATAGCAGCTCGGATGAAGGGGGAGTGTCGTTACGCTCCCGAGCCGGCCCCGTCAGGGGCCGGAGTGCGCGAACGCTCCGGCCCCTGACGGGGCCGGCTCGGGAGCGTAACGTTATGGACTCATGCTCCGCCCGCCGGCGGGGCTCGGGCGCACGTCGTCCTGCTTCACCAGCGGCGCTCGCTTGAACGGCGCGTACAGCGGGTCGCCGACCAGCACCCCCATCCAACTGGCGAACAGCACCGACCGCGAATACGCCTCGACGAGCGTGTCGCCGGCCGCCAGGAAGCCGAAGAACTCGGCTGGCTTCGGGAAGCCGATCGTGTACGGCTCTGCCACCGGCCCGAGCGTCGCCGCCACGCCCTTCTTCAGCAGGTTCGGACACCACACCTTGCTGTCCGCCCGGCGCAGCGTCGTCGCCTCGGAGCTCGCCAGGTGCCACGCGACCGCGCCGCGCTCGTACTCGCAGCAGTCGATGAAGTTGGCGTGCGAGTACCAGCCGCAGTACAGCGCCACGCCCTTCGCGGCGCCCGCCGGCAGCACCGGCTCCTTGTCGTCGAGCGTCACCGGCAGCGGCGTCTTCTCGAACAGTTTGGCCGTCTCGCGCATCGACTCGTCGTACCCGGCGTCGCCGTGGCCGGTGTCGCTGCCCTTCGGGTCGAAGCGGTTGCCGCGGGCGTCGATCACCACGCGGCCGGTCACCCCCTTCGCCTCCACCGCCAGCGCGTCGTCCACGAGCCGCATCGCGATCTCGGGCGTGGGGCCGTCGAGCCGGCAGGTCATGAGCGTCGGCGGCGACGCCTTCCGGTAGCGCTCCGAGCTCTGGAAGTAGAGCGGGTTCGCCACCCAGCGGTCGAGTTGCGGCTTGTCCCACCACAGCAGCATCAGTTCGCTGTCCACCGCGGCGTGGCTCTCGTCGTGCGACAGGCCGCGGCGCTTGAGGTCGAGGAAGTCGCGCGTCCGCCGCGCGGCGGCCACGTCCTTCGGGTCGGCCTTCTCCTTCTCCAGCGCCTCGACGGCCTTGCGGGCGGCGTCGAGCTCGGGGGCCAGTTTCGCCAGCTCGGCCTTCTCGTCGGCGGTCGGCTCCTGCCGGCCGACGCGGAGCGGTACGCCGTACACGGTCAGGATCACCTTCACCGCGTCCTTGCGGTCGGCGAGCGCCCGACGGAGCGG
>DASPHQ010001155.1:0-3148 GCA_035629595.1 Urbifossiella sp.
GCGACTGCCCCCCGGTTGTTGCGAGGTGGTAGATGGCGACCGTCTTCTGGCAGTCGGGCGGGAACATCAGTAGGCGTTGGCGACCAGGGCGAACGAGCCCACGAGCATGGCGACGGCGACGAGCAGCCAGAGCAGGTATTCGGCGAGCCTCATAGGACGGGGCGGGAGTAGCGGGCGAGGACCGCCCGGGTGAGTTGATCCTCCTGCAGCATCGTCACGGAATACTGCCGGGACCAGGAGCCGATGCTCTCCCCGATCACCGCGCGGTTGTCGCGGTAGATCCCCTTCGCGATCTCGACGCAGAGGGCTTCGAGGTCCGGGGGGACGTAGGGCTGCGCGGCCCCGTACAGGAATCCGGCCGCCATCGTGACGCGGTAGTTGCGGTGGCCGGCGGCGAACGGGCCGCCGAGGAGCCGCAGGACGCCGTTCTGGCGGTCCACGACGAACTGGTCGAACTCGACGTAGGAGGTGGTGTCCCACGTCTCCCCGGTCCCGCTGCCGCGGGTGCTCAGGATCGCGAGGGCGAAGGCGTCGCTCTGGGCCTCGTCGTTGGCCCGGACGGGGTACGCGGGCAGGTGGAAGACGCCGCAGCCGTTCTCGACGCACGTGTCCCCGCCGCAGTCGCGGGTGTACCCCGAGAAGTAGACGTAGTCCTCGCTGGTGATGCCCGTGGTCGTGTGCGACCCGGACGCCCCGTTGTACTTGCGGGCCTTGAGGCCGCCCTGCGTGCCGCCGTTGAACTTCCGGCCGGTCATGTCCTCGATCACCCCCGTCGCGCGGTTGATGCACCGCTCCAGGTGGTTGTCCTTCGAGGTGTCGGCCGTAGCGACCCCCACCGCGTTCTTCAGGTTGTCGAGCGTGGTGAGGGCGTCGGGGGAGAGCACGGAGGGCACGGGTCACAGCGTACCACAAAGGGGGCGGTCCGTGCGGAACCGCCCCCCGTGCTCTACTTCCCTCTCGTCAGTTGCAGGTGGGAGCGAGGGTTCCGGTCGCGGTCACGAGGCGGTAGCCGACCTGTCCGCTGGCCTTCGGGCAGAGGACGTGGCCGATCCCCGCGCCCGGGATGTTCAGGGTGAGCGTCGCGCCGGAGATCGCGGACTTCGTGGTCACCGCCCCGGTCTTGAGCACCCGGAACTTCGCGTCCGCGGTGCCGAGGGACGGCGAGCCGATGGCGAGGGCGCCGGACTGGCCGAGGACGAGTTCGCCGGAGGCGGTGAGCTTGCCCACCTTCACCCCGG
Organism: Urbifossiella sp.; assembly: GCA_035629595.1. Taxonomy (GTDB): domain Bacteria; phylum Planctomycetota; class Planctomycetia; order Gemmatales; family Gemmataceae; genus Urbifossiella. The sequence continues at coordinate 1,239 of DASPHQ010001155.1, forward strand.
TCGAGCAGCCGGTGCCGGTGCAGTACTCGACGATGCTCGGGATGTTGGCCGGGCCGGGGCGCGAGCCGGTGCCGTTGCTGGCCACGAGCGTCAGGGCCACGGCCCCCGCGCCGAGGATCGTCGACAGGCCGGCCAACGCCACCCGGGCGGGGAGGCGGTTGGGGGCGCCCGCGCCGTCGGAGTAGGTGCCCGTGCCCGTGCAGGTGAACTGGAACACGTCCACCGCGCCCGCGGCCGACTGGAGCGTCGGGGCGTTGACCGCCTGCCACGTGAGGCCGGCGGGCCAGGTGGCCGTGCGGGAGCCCGTCGAGTCCTGCCTGAGGAGGACGGTGAAAGACTCGCCCTTCTTGAAGTTGAAGAACTTCAGCGTGCCGTTGGTGCCGTCGAGCGTGACCTGGAATGTCTTGCCGAGGCTGCCGTTGATCTTTCCGTCGGACGAGGTGACGAGCTGCATGGGGGAGTGGGGGGCGGGATACCGAGAGGATACCAGAGGCTACCTCGCCTTGCGAGGCGCGCGGGCGACGCGCGGGGCGCGGGCGGCGGCCGGCGCGCGGCGGCGCACGGTCCTCGGGCCGCCCTGCGTGGTGAGCCGGACGGGCTTCAGCAGGCCGGGGTGGCTCCGGGCGTACCGCGCGGCCGCCTCCTCGGGCAGCTCGACGGTCTCGCCGGCCATGACCTTGCGGCCCAGCTCCCGGAAGAAGTAATTGTTCTCGGAGCAGGTGTACTGCGGCATGCGGGTGGTTGGAAGGGATGCGGCCAGCTTACCAGAGTGCGACGAGGTTCGTCGCGGTGGTCCCGGTCGCGAAGACGACCTTGGCCCGGACCGGGATGATCGTGCCCACCACGACGCCCGTGAGCGTGATCGTGTCGCCCCGGACCGTGGTCACCCTCAGGTTCCCGCTGCCGCCGACGTAGATCGCCCGGCAGTAAGTCGCAAGCTCGTTCGTGTTGTGGGTCGTGATCTCGGCCGCGTGCTCGTAGGGGGACGCGAGGCCGGGCCGGTGGGTGGAGAACTGGTCAGCCAAGGGGGCGGGGGGAAAGCGCTGACGCCTGCCCCCGGGCGGGGGCAGGGTGTCGGGGCTCTCAGGCCAGGTTGAAGTCCTTCTTGATCGACACGTCGAGGTAGTGCGTGCCGGTGAAGTAGAGCGTGACCTGGTCCGTGCGGGCGGCCGTCGTGGTGAGCGTCGGGGCGGAGCCGCTGGCCCACTTGACCGTCGAGGGCCAGGTGATGAGTCGGGAGCCCGTGGCGTCCTGCGTGATCGTGATCGTGTACGTCTCGCCGGCGATCGGGTTGCTGAAGGTCAGCGTCCGGTTGCCCGCGACGGTCACGGTCTGGTTGACGGACTGGTTCCAGTCCACCGCGATCGTGGCGCCGTCGGTGAGCGCGTGGGGGGTCAGCTTGGAGTGCATGGCTGCGGGATGAGGGGATAAAGGCCCGGTGTCGGGCGGGAAGGAGCGGAAGGAGCAGGGGGGCGGGTCAGGCCGCGGCCGTCTTGAGGAAGGACAGGGCCTCGTCGTCGACGAGGGCGAAGTCCACGAACTCGATCCAGCGCATCGCGTACTGGCCGGTGGTGCCGAGGTTCACGCCGCCGACGATGCCCTCCTTGAGCATGTCGGTGCGGATGCCGTTGCGGTGCGCCATGTAGACGTAGCCGAGGTTGCCGAACATGCCGAACCGGGTGGACACGGCCGGGGCGGACGGGAGGTCGACGATCCGCTTGAACTTGTACCCTTGGATCTGCTTGTCGCGGATCATGGTCTGCACGTCCAGGTGGTACTGGTCGTCGCCCTTGAGCTTGCGCAGGGCGTTGTAGACGTTCTTGTTGAACCAGTAGTGGGCCGCGCCCGCGATGCCGCCGGAGTTCTCCGTGTCGGCGTCGGGCGTGTACTGCTCGTCCAGCTCGTTCTCC
>DASPHQ010001156.1:0-9856 GCA_035629595.1 Urbifossiella sp.
ACCTCCTCCACCGACCCGGACCAGCCCGGCTCCAGCGCGGCCCGGTCGCTGGCCCGGAACGCGGCGGCCGCCTCCGGCGGCCAGAAGTCGGCGTCGGTCCGCCCGGCCCAGTCCCGGCGGGGCGTGTCGAACTGCTCCTCCCACCGGCGGTTGGCGTAGACGTACCGGCCGTCGGCGTCCTTGATGAACGCGACCGCCGGGGTGTTGTCCATGAACGCCCGGAACAGGGCCTGGGACCGCCGCAGGGCTGCCTCTGCCCGGTTGCGGTCGGTCACGTCCCGGTACACCCCGAGCACCCCGACTACCGCCCCGGCCGCGTCCCGGAGCGGCACCTTGCTGGTGAGCAGGTCGAGCACCCGCCCGTCCGGCATGGTCCGGGTCTCCTCGATGCCGATGAGGGGCTCGCCGGCGTCCATCACCCGCCGGTCGCACGCCCGGTAGTGCTCCGCCTCGGCCGGGGCCACCACCGTGTCCAGGTCGGTGGTGCCGACGAGCTCGGCCGGGGACGCCAGCCCGGAGTCGCGGGCGACCCGGTCGTTACACCCGAGATAGACCGAGTCGCGGTCTTTCCAAAACACCCCGTCCGGGATGTGGGCGAGCACGCTGTGGAGCAGCTCCTCCCGCTCCTGCACCGCCCGCTGGGCCGTCGCCCGGACGGTGACATCGGCCAGGAACCCGACCATCCGGAGTCCGCCGGCCGCCCCGTGGACGAACTGCCCGCGGTCCTCGACAACGACGTAGCTCCCGTCCTTCGGGCGGAGCCGGTACTCCAGCCGGAACGCCTCGCCGGTGGCGACAACCCGGTCCACCTCGGCTCCGACCGCCGGCCAGTCGTCCGGGTGGACGAGGGCGGCCCACCCGCCGAGGTCGGCGGGCATCTCGTCGGGAGTGTACCCGAGGGTCTCCGCGCAGCTTCCGCCCCAGGTGAGCCGGCCGGTCGACACGTCCCAGTCGTAGAGGACCTGACCGGTGGCCCGGACGGCCGCCTCGTACCGGGCCTGCCACGCCCCGGCCTCGGCCTCGGCCGCCTTCCGCGCGGTCACGTCGCGCGTGATGGTGAGCAGGAGCGGGGGTTCGCCGGGCATGTCGAGCGGGGCGTTGCTGAACTCGAAGCAGACGCGCCGGCCGTCGGCCAGCTCGACGTGGGTCTCCCGGGGCCGGTCCCCGGCGTCCGAGAACCGGTCCCGGTGCTTGGCCAGGATGACGCCCCGGGCGGCGGGGGCGTAGGCGTCGGCGAAGCACCGGCCGACCACCTCGGCCGGGGGGCGTCCGACCATCCGGCAGTAGGCCGGGTTGGCCATCACGACCATCCCGTCCGAGGTGGTCAGCCGCATCCCGTCGGCGGCCCCCTCCCAGACCAAACCCAGCAAGGACTCGGACCGGCGCAGGGCGGCATCCCGCCCCGGGGGGGCGTCGGCCCCGCGAGCCGGCCGGTCGGCGAGGAGTGGCGTCATGAGCTGGGCGTGCCCGGGGAGGGAGAGCGGGGCGGTCGAGAAACATCGGCTGGTGCGTTTCAATAACCGTACCGCGCTCGGTCGGCCGTCGCGTGGAGTGCGGCGCGCGGACCCGAGGTTTTTCTCGCCCGTCGCGTGGTGTTGCTGCTGGACGTGAGTTTTCATGCCCTGGCCGAAGTTTCGTCGCGCGGGCGAGGCCCCCGCCGAACCGCGCCGCGAGGAGTCGGGCGGCGACACGGCGAGGTCGATGCCGGCCTTTCGGCATCTAAATCCAGTCGCTTACCCCGACCCCCTCCAGAGGACTGCCGCACACCGGGCAGTCCGCCACCCGATAACCTCCTCCTGGGGCTCGCAGGTCGGCGCACGTCACCATCCGCCCGACCTCGCCGCAGTGGCCGCACGCCAGCCGGCCGAGGGCCGCGAGGCCGCCAGCCAACTCGCCGATGTCCTTCACCTCGCCGTTCACCGCGAACTCCGACGTTTCGACCTCGCCCCCGAACCCGTCGGGGACGGTGACCGCCCGCATGTTCCGCACTGGACCTGGGAAGGCAGCAACCCGACAAGCCCCGCCGCGCTCAGTCAGGCGGTGCATCGTGCCGCACGCCTCGCATGCGACCCACCGCTCCTCCGAGACGACCGTCCCGTTGGAGTTCCAGTCGACTCCGCCACCGACCTCGATGACGAGCGGGCAGGTGTCGCAGCGGTACAGGTAGGTGCCGCCCGGCATGACGCCTTCCTTTGACGCGGGCGGCACTCACCGGAACAGCTTGGCCGTCCCGAACCGCACCCCCGTAACTCCGGCCGCCGCCAGCGCACCCCGCAGCGGGTCGCTGACGTAGCAATACGCGAACCGGCTTGGCCGAGTCAGCTTCAGCAGGTCGAGCGGCGCCATCCCGGCCGCGTCGATAGCCGCCTCGGCCTCTGCGACGGTCGAGCTGTCGGTCAGCGGGAGCTGTGCCCCGGGGACGTGAAGCCAGGCGTACCCTTCGACCGGCCGGTTGCGGTGGGTGACCGCCAGCGGGTAGAACCTGTGGGTCGGCAGCGCGAACCCCTCCAGCACCGCACGCAGTCTGCCGCTGACGAGGTAGCCGACGCCGGAGAAGGGCGCGGAGCTGAGCAGGTCGGTCAGCCGGGCGTGGCCGTGGAGGACGGCCGTGCCGAGGTCCGGCTCGAAGTCGGGCAGGGCGTCGTGCGTGAGGCGTCGAATCGAGTTCGGCGCGGCGTAGTCGTACCCGTCCCCCATCGCCTGGTGCTGGGGGTAGACGCCCTCGGCGGCGTGGTTCAGGGTCCAGCACGGTCGCTTCATCCGCTCTCCCCTGTCAGGCTCGCCGCCGGGCGAGGTGGTCCGCGTAGCTCCCGGCTCCGGGAGCCCTCGACTTCCCCCGCGGTCTTCCGGTAGAAGTACGGGTAGCTCGCCCGCACTCGTACCCGGGTCACACCATGCGGGGCAAGCCGGACGTGAGGAGCGGGGCCACCACCATCGACCCGTCGGAGCTGGCGGCCATCCTGGCCGAGGTCCGCCGGGCCATCCTGGCGGTGGACGCGGACACCGGCGAGCACCGCCCCCTGCGGGACCTCGCCATCACCTTCAGCTCGGCCGACACGGCGGACAACGTGGTCGGACGATGACGCGGCCCGGCCGTCCCAGGCCGCCTACGCACCCCCCTCCAACTGCGACATCTGCCGGGCCTCGCACTCCGGGCACATGCCGTGGGTGAACCGCGTGTCGCTGTGCGCCGCGACGTAGTGCTCGACCTCGTGCCAGTAGTCGCCGTCGTCCCGCACCTTCTTGCACCACGCGCAGATGGGCAGCAGCCCCCGGAGCTGCTTCACGTTGGCGAGCGACGCCTGCAACTCCCGCGTCCGCTCCTCGACCCGCCGCTCCAGGTCGGCCGCGTGCCGCTCCAGCCGCTCCCGGTACTCGGCGTGCTCGAACGCGATGGCGAGCTGGCGAGCGACCTCGTGGGCCACCGCCCGGTGCTCCTCGGTGAACGCCCCCGGCCCGGGGGCGGCCAGGACCAGCACGCCGAACCGCCGGCCCCCGGCGTCGAGCGGCACCGTCATCGCGCTGCGGTGGCCCGCCCGGTGGAGGTGCTCGTACAACGGCGTCCGGTCAGCGAGGGTGTCCAGGTCCGAGACGACCTGCGGCCCCTCGACCTCGGACGACTCCGCGGGGACGGCCAGCGCCGGGTCCGCGTCCGCCGCCCGGTCGCGGTCGAGCACCCGCGCCGGCGCCCCGGCGGACCCCGGCACGAGGACGAAGGCGGCACCGGGGACGAGGTCGGCGACCCGGCCGAGAGCCCCGCCGACCAGCTCGGGGGTTGTGTCGGCGGCCAGGATGGCCCGGTCGATGGCGTGCAGGGTGGCCAGCCGGTGCGCCGACCGCCGCAGCGCCTCGGCCCGGGCGTCGGCCGCGGCCAGGGCGGACGTGTAGCTGCCGACGACGCCGAGGAGCTGGCCCCGCGTCCGCACGGCCAACATGACGCCGAGCAGGAGGGCGAGGCCGAGGCTAACCCCGGAGACGACCCACGTCGCCGTCCGCGCCGCCCGCGTCCGCTCCTCGCGGAGGCCCTCCTCGACCCGGACGAACTCGGCGAACCGGGCGCGCATCGCGTCCATCCGGCGCTTCCCCTCCCCGGTCCGCACGACAGCCCGCGGGTCACCGCCGCTGCGGACGACCTCGACCAGTCGCCGCATGAACGCCCACCACTCCGCGTGGTCGGCGCGGAGGGCGGTGAGCCGCTCCCCCTGGGCCGGGTCGTCGGCCACCAGGGCCGCCAGTTCGTCGAACGCCGGGCCGGCTTGCGTCTCGGCGGCGTGGTACGGGCCGAGGAAGACGGGGTCGTCGGTGAGCATGTACCCCCGGACCCCGGTCTCCTGGTCCACCATCAGCCGCTGGAGCTCGTGCGCGTCGGTGAGGACCAAGTCGGTGTGCTCGACCCGGCCGGCGGTGGCCAGCAGGTAGGCGACTTGGCCGAGGAACACCAGGGCGAGGACACCGAGGAGGGCCGGCGGCAGGGCGACGGCGCGGGCCAGGAGCCGTTGGACCGCCGCCGGGGTGGGAGGACCGGACGACATTGAGCCTCGCGGACTGGGCGTTCGAGTGGTTCTACTCGGGCTCGTGTGGCGTGGCCTGAACTCGGCCCGCCGCCGCGTCCACGCCGCAGGCCGCGCGTGAAGGCCCAGGCAGGGGGAGGCGTGCCCCGTCGCCCCCCACCACGGCGCGCCCCTCCGCGTCAGCCCGCCGCCCCGCGCTTCGGGCTTCGGCGGGCCGGCGAGGCCCGTCACGCAGGAGAGGGCGAGCATCGACCCCCGACTCCTCCTCGGTCCGTCCTCTCCAGCTTCTTCCACGCCGACCGCCCCCGCCGCTTCGGCCGCTTCTTGCGGGCCTCCTGCGGGGACGTGAACGTCGAGGTCTTCGTCAGCGGCACCACCCCGAACTCGTCCAGCCACTCCTCCTCAATCACCCGGAGGACGTGGTCGCTGTACTCGGCCGGCGCCAGGATGCTGTCGTGGACCGTCAGCAGGGGCATCCCCGGCCACTCCCGGAGGAGCCGGGCCGCCACCCGCCGAATCATCACTCCGCTCTCCATCGCCTGCATCATCCGCGGCAGGCCGCCGTGGCCGAGCCGGTAGTTCAGGTCCACGACCGCGTCGAACACGCCCGGGTACAGCCGGCGGACGGCCTCCCCCACCCTCGTGTGCATGTCCGCCGGGTGGCCGTAAATGACCGCGAGGAACATCGACTTCACGTCGTCGCGGGTCCGCCCCGTCAGGGCCGCCAGCCGGTCATAGACGGACCCGTCCAGACAGTCCCGCAGGTAGTCATTCTTGGAGGCGTCAGAGCAAGGGTCACATACTGCTTCACGACTCCGACTCCTCTCCTCCTCCCTCCTCTTGAGGAGAACTGCCATCAGCAGCTGCTGCGAGTTGACGATGTCGAGTGATTCGAGTTCCCGCCCGTCCAGCCGGATGTACTGCCGGTACTGCCGTGGCAGGTTCGCACAATTTGTGTGGACCCTGCCCTGGGCGCAGACGGTGAACCGCCGCTCGCCCTCGATGAGCCGGTCCAGGAGCGGGTGCTCGCCGTGCGGGGCGGCCGGGAGGACCTCGACCCGGTCGTGCCAGCCCCGTAGGGCGATGTGGACGGGGGCGGTGACGCCGGCCCGCTCCTGCTGATACGCCATTGACACCTTCCTGAGCAACTCCGGGTGGGTGAGGGGGTGGGGGCGAATCTTCGCCCCGCGGTGGGCCGGCCCGAGCCGGTAGCACAGGCACTTCCCGGGCGGGCCGGGGACGTGCCGCCGGTCGCGCTTTCCGGAGGGGCACCCGAAGTAATACACCCCGTCGCACTCCAGGACGCCGGCCTGCTTGAGGTCCTCAAGAAGCGGCTTGCGGACCTTCCGGGGGATGTGCCGGTCGATGTACTCGTGGTCGAGCGGCACGAAGGTGTTGTCGTCGGCGTCCTTGTCGACGTACCGGCGGATGACGACGGCCGAGACGACCCAGCAGGCGTACGCGGCCCACTCGGGGCGGGTGACGGCCGGGTCGAACGTCTCGGGCAGGTGGGCGGTGAAGCTGGTGAGGACGGGCGGCGATGAGGAGCGGCGGCTCGCCGGGCATGAAGCAACGGCGAGGCCGTGCCGCCCCGGGTCCGTGGGGGGTATCATCCAGTTGCAGTTGGTAGTTCAGGGGTGGGCGGGCGGATGGGCCGAAGGACTATACACCCCGCGCGGCACGGCCGGCAGGGTCGAGCGGCGGCAGAGACGGCCACGGGCGTGTCGGCTCAGGGCCGTTGGTCATGTACAGGCGGATGCCCGGTGAGGTACTCCCGGTAGGTTCTGTACCGCTCCCGGTTCAGCAGGAACGCCCGGTAGGCCCGGAAGTGGAACCGGCAGTCGGTCACCAGCCCGCGGTAGTCCGGCCCCGGCCCGCCGCCCGCCAGCAAGGCCTCGAACTCGTCCAGTTCACCCTCCAGCAGCTCCCGGCACTCCTCCGGCGTGGCGCCGTCCATCCCGTACAGCACGCCCGAGGGGAGTTCGTGGAGCGAGTACCGGAGACGGCCGGCGAGGTGCTCGACGAGCCGGCGGCGTGAATCGTGGTCGTGAGGGTCGACCCGTACGGCCGCCCTTAGCAGGCCCAGCTCCGTCTGCTCATCTTCTGGAAGCTGCACTCGGCTCGACGGGGACCGGTACAGGTGCTGCGCGAGGCCCGCGAGCCAGCGGGCGCACCCCGGCAGGCCGGCGCGGTGACCGGCGAGCAGCGCGGGGAATACCGCCAGCGCGAACAGCGGCGTGCGGATGACGAGGTCCGCCCGCTCGTCGATGACCCGTCGCGCGAGGTCACGCGCCCACGGGTGCCAGTCGGCCGAGGGCGTCGTGAGCGCGTCGAGGAAGGTGCCCAGGGCGGCGAGCTTCTGGTCGCGCGGTGCGCGGGCTTCCGCATGGAGGTAGGCGGCCCAGAGGGCCGCCTGCTCGGCGGTCAGCATGACTCACCTGCTCACGTCTTCGATGCAGTCAACCGCTCGAACAGCCGCCCCGTCCCGCCCAGCACCCGAATCAGCAGCGACCCCACCGCGAACAGGGCTTCCGCGTCCTTCCCGTCTTCGTCCTTGTACCGGACCCGGACCCACCTCAACGGGTGGCTGGCCACCATCAGAGCGTTGACGAGGAGGAGCATGACGTACGTCGAGGGGTGGTCAGCGGTCAACGTCGTGAACGCCCCGCCCACCACCATCGTCAGCACGAGGATGTTCGACAACACCATCGTCACGACGGCCAGCCGGGGGAGGAACGGCCCGACCAGCTCGACCGCAGACGGGGTCATTCGCAGCACGCGACGGCTACCGGTGAACACAAGCCCGCCCCCGCTCTGATTTAACCACCCCTGGTCCTCGTACCACGTTAGCCTGAGCAGGCGCCGCAGCCACCCGTCGGTGACGAACCACACGGCCGTCCCGGTCTGCCGCCCGGCTATCGCCGCGGTCCGCTGGGCGTCCGCGTCGGCCACCGGCCGCCACCTGGCCATCTCGGCGGGTGGCGCCCCGCGGGCCGGGCAGTCAATCTCCGCGGCCCCGCTGGTCCGCCGGCAGTCGTCGTGGACCGGGCACCCACAACGGGCGCAGAACCGTGCGCCGAACTCGCTGCTGAAGCGCTCGCGGCAGTGGACGCAGTGCTGCCCGACGAGTTGGGCCACGGTTGCCTCCGGTCCGGACGAGGAGCGGTCATCATCGCGTACCGTCGCCGGCACGACCAGTTGCAATCTGTGGCCCCTCCATACGGCCGAGAGCACGGGCCGAGGCGGCCTTACAGTATCGTCACGAGGAGACGGGATTACACGCCGGATACGGTCGCCCATTCAGCTGGCTATTCACGTCGACCGCACCCGTAATCGCCTGCTTACTCGCCTCCTGGCATTTCAAGTCCGTCAGCCCCTTCCCGGTGTATTGCTTCCAGGGAGGCAACAGCGTGATGAGCGATGACGAGCAGTGGCAGGAAATACCGGGCTACCCCGGGTACGCGGCGAGCGACCTCGGCCGCATCAAGAACCTGAAGCGCGATGCCGTGCTGTCCGGCACCCTCACGAAGGAGGGGTACATCCAGGTGTGCCTACGGAAGGTCGACCGCCGCACGGTCGCGTACGCCCACCGGTTGGTGGCGTTCGCCTTCCTGGGGCCTGCTCCGGATGGGTTCGTCGTGAACCATAAAAACGCGGTCAAAACCGACTGTCGCTTGTGCAATCTTGAGTGGGTCTCCGTCCGCGACAACATCCGCCACGCCGCCTCGCTCGGACTCCTCCGCGCTGGGAGGCTGGTCGGGGAGGAGAACCCGAACGTCAAGCTGACCGAGAACGAGGTGCGGCAGATGCGGGCGCAGCGTCAGTCGGGGGTGACGCTGGCGGCGCTCGGCCGGCAGTATGGTGTCACCGCGGCGACGGCTCACTTGGTGGTCACGGGGAAGACGTGGCGGCACGTCGGTGTCGAGGGGGACGCGGATTCGGCTCCTGCGGACGCAGTAAGCGCGGTCGAAGTGTCCAGCCCGACAAATCCGGCCCCCCGGGAGTGGCTCGAACTGGACGGTGACGAGTTGGCGGTGAGCCTGTAGCCGGGCCGCCGTCGTCAGTCGTCGACCAGCCGCGCCCTTCCACCTGCTCAACTACCGAGGCCCGCGGCATCGCGCCGCGGGCCTCGTCATCGTGTCCGGGCGGGTTCCTTACTGCCGGGCAAAGTCGGCCATCACCGCCGGGGCGGCGGCGTCGAACCCGACCATGTCCAGCATCCCGGCGTCGTCCGGGTCGGCAACCGTGAACCCGTTCGACACCATCCCGACCACGACCAGCTTGGCCGGGATGCCGGTCTTCTCGCGGTACTGCCGGAGAGCCTGGAACGGGTGGACCGCCCCGTGCCACGTCTCGTTGTCCGTGTACACGACGAACACGTCCACCGCCAGCCCCCGGTCGGCCGCGTACAGCATCGGCAGGGCGCAGTCCGTCGGCCCCATCGGCAGGCCGGCCACCGCCGCCGCCACCTCGTCCACCCGCTGCGTCGGCGAGACGGACAACTCCTCGACCCCGGCCCCGGCGTTCGGGTAGCCCGCCCAGGCGCCGTTCGTGCAGGCCGCGGTCGTCACCGAGAACCCGCGGCCGGTGAACCCGACGACGTGGTGGGCCGGCTCGGTCGCCGCCGTCACCAGGCACATCGCCGCGGCCGCCTCCCGCGGGGTGAGCGGCGACCCGGCCACCTGCCCGCACCCCATCGAGCCGGACACGTCCAGCCCCAGGAGCCAGCGCTTCCCGGCCGGCTCGACCGCCCGGAACGCGAGGTAGAACGCCGCGTCGAGAGCCTCGACCACCTCGGGCACCGGGGTCCAGGTGTTCCCGCCCCGCACCCCGCGCCCCTGCGCGTAGGTCTTCAGCGCGATGAGCAGGGCGAGGGGGTGGACGCGCCCCTTCCGCAGCCGCTCGGGGTCGGTCACTCGGGCGACGGCCGCGCGGGCGCCGTCCGAGCCGGGCGCGACGACGCCGACCCGGGTCAGGGTGGCGAGGTTCCGGACCAGGGCGGTGACCGGCATGTCCTCCAGCAGGGCCTCCCAGACCGCCGGGCTGTTCAGGAACTTCGTCGGGATGCACTCGCGGACGAGCCGGTAGTCGCGGACGAGCCGGGCCACCTCCTGCGCGGTCTCGGCCCGCTTGGCCAGTTCCGCCGCCCGGACGGCCGGGGGCAGGTCGGCCCCGACGGCCGGGTGGACGACCTGCGCGTCGGTCCCCAGCGAGGACCGGCGGACGGTCAGCGGCCCCATCGCGCCGGCGCCGTGGGTGACCCAGCGGAGGACGGCTTGAACATCGGGGTCGGCCGGCTTCGGGTGGGCCAGCCGGAGGAGGTCGCGGTGGCTCCACCCGTCCCG
>DASPHQ010001157.1:0-5733 GCA_035629595.1 Urbifossiella sp.
CCGCCGACCGCCGCACGCTCCTCCGCCGCGCCACGTATGACCTCACCGGCCTGCCGCCGACCGCGGACGAGGTGGACGCGTTCGCGAAGGACACGGCGCCGGACGCCTTCGAGAAGGTGGTGAACCGGCTGCTCGCGTCGCCGCAGTACGGCGAGCGGTGGGGGCGGCACTGGCTCGACCTCGTCCGCTACGCCGACACCGCCGGCGAGAACAGCGACCACCCGCTGCCGCACGCCTGGCGGTACCGCAACTGGGTCATCGACGCGGTGAACGCCGACGTGCCGTACGACCGGTTCGTCCGCGAGCAGCTGGCCGGCGACATCCTCGCCGCCCGCGGCCCGGCCAGCGAGTACGCCCCGCGCGTCGTCGCCACCGGCTTCCTGGCGATGGCCCGGCGGTTCGACCACGACAGCGACCTGTCGATGCACCTCACCCACGAGGACGGCATCGACACCCTCGGCAAGGCGCTGCTCGGCCTCACCATCGGCTGCGCCCGCTGCCACGACCACAAGTACGACCCGATCAGCGTCCGCGACTACTACGCCCTCTACGGCATCCTCGACAGCTCGAAGTTCTCGTTCGCCGGCTGCGAGGCGAAGCAGCAGCCGCGCGACCTGGTGCCGCTGCTGCCGCCGGCCGAGTGGGACCGAGTGGTGAAGCCGCACCGCGACAAGCTGGCCGCGCTCGACAGCGAGTTGAAGGCGGTGACCGCCGACCAGGAGGCGTGCGCGAACGCGGTGCAGGCCATGTTCGCCAAGTCGCGGCGGGCCATCGGCGCGGGCGAGATTCCCGACGGCGGCGCGGGTTCCTTCGGCACCCACACGCTCGAAGTGAAGGCCGGCGACCTGCTGCTCCTGTCCGTCACGCCGCTGAAGAACCACGGCGCCGACACCACGCTGGTCGAATTGGACATCGAGGACACGACCGGCGGGCGGAAGTGGAACGCCGCCGCCGACCTGGCCGACGACCTGCTCGCCGGCAACCCGCACGCCGACGGCCACGGCAACAAGGGCGTGTGGTGGTTCTTCGACCTCCGCAACCGGCCGACGCTCCTGCCGGAAGCCGTGCGCGACGTGAACGGCAAGGCCGGGCTGTTCGCGTGGCGCAACGGCGAGACGCCGTCAGTCCTGGTCAACGGCTCGAAGGTCGCGGTGAAGGTGTGGACCGAGCTGCCGCCGCGGTCGCTGCTCGTTCACCCGGCGGCGAACGGGAACGTCGGCGTCGGCTGGCTCAGCCCGGTGAGCGGCACCGTGCGGATCACTGGCCGGGTGAAGGACGCTCACCCCGGCGGCCCGGACGGCGTGGGCTGGGTATTAGAGCGATTCGTCACCGGTCCCGACCTGCCGGCCCTCGCCGCGGCCGCCGAGCGCCGCCGCGCCCTGGAGCCGCGGCGCGCCGAGTTGATGCGCACCGCCCCGCGGCAGGACGTGGCCTTCGCCGTGGTCGAGGGGACGCCGGCCGACGCGAAGGTGCATCTCCGCGGCGACCCCGAGAAGCCCGGCCCGGTGGTGCCGCGCCGCTGGCTCGAAGTGCTCGGCGGGCAGGCGGTCACGCCGAAGGGCGGCAGCGGCCGGCTCGACCTCGCGGGTTGGATCGCGTCCGCCGACAACCCGCTGACCGCCCGCGTGATGGTGAACCGCATCTGGCTCCACCACTTCGGCCAGGGCATCGTGCGGACGCCGAACGACTTCGGCACCCGCGGCGCCGCCCCGACGCACCCCGAACTCCTCGACTGGTTGGCGGCCGAGTTCGTGTCGTCCGGGTGGAGTCTCAAGGCGATGCACCGGCGGATCATGCTGACGGCCGCGTACCAACAAGGCTCCGCGGACATCCCGAACGAGCTGTTCGGCCGGTTCGAGCGCCGCCGGCTGACCGCGGAGGAGCTGCGCGACAGCCTCCTCGCCGCGGGCGGGAACCTCGACCGCACGCCCGCCGGTCCGCACCCGTTCCCGCCGGAGTCCGCGTGGGGCTACACCCAGCACAACCCGTTCGGCACGTTCTTCGACACCGACCGCCGCAGCGTCTACCTCGTCGGCGTCCGCAACCGCCGGCACCCGTTCCTCGGCCTGTTCGACGGCGCCGACCCGAACGCCACCACGCCCCAGCGCCAGACGACGACGGTGCCGACGCAGGCGCTGTACTTCCTGAACGACCCATTCTTCCACGGCCAGGCCGACCGCGTCGCCGGGCGGGTGGTGAGTGGTGACGAAGCCGGGCGGCTCGACCGGCTGTTCCGCGTCGTGCTGCAGCGCTCCCCGACCGCGGCGGATCGGACTTTTGCGACGGGCTTCCTGGAGCGCTACCGCCGCACGGCCGACGACCGCGCCGCGTGGGCGGCGCTGGCGCGCGTGCTGCTGGCGAGCAACGAGTTCCTGTTCGTGGACTGACAGGTGTGAGCGACGCCCCTGGTATTCCGCCTACGCCTCCCCCTCACCCCGGCCCTTCGGGCCGACCCTCACCCCGGGGGGGAGAGGGTGGGATGCGGCGGCTCGTCTCTGAAGCTTGAGGAGGGGGTGGGCGATGAATCCGGACCCGAAGCGCCGTGCGTCACCACGTCTCGCCCGGGCACTGCGACGGACGCTGACGCCGGCCGAAGCCATCTTGTGGCGGGAACTACGCGACCGGCAGCTCGGGGGGTACAAGTTCCGTCGCCAACAACCGGTCGGGCCGTTCGTGGCCGACTTCTGCTGCCAGGCTGCGCGCCTTGTCGTCGAGTTGGACGGCGACAGCCACGTCGGCCGCGAGGGCGCGGACGCCGCCCGAACGGCGTTCCTGGAGTCGGCCGGATACCTCGTCGTCCGCTTCTGGAATGTCGAACTGATCGACGACCTGGACGGCGTCCTGGAAGCGATCTTGAGTACCTGCACGACCCGCGTTTCAGCCGACACGAACCTGAAACTCGACCCCACCCTCCCCGCACCCGGGCGTCCGACCGCCCCCACCCTCTCCCCCCCGGGGGAGAGGGTCGGCCCGAAGGGCCGGGGTGAGGGGGAGGCGTAGGCGGAATACCAGGGGCGTCGCTCACACCAGCCCGCCTGCGTCCGACACCGAGACCGTGTACGAGGCCCACCCGATGCACCCCACCCCCTCGCGCCGCGCCTTCGTCCGCTCCGCGGTCGCCGGGTCGCTCCTGATGCCCGGCATCCTGAGCGAGCTGCTCGCGGCCGACGACCCGCTCGCGCCCCGCCCGCCGCACCACCCGGCGAAGGCGAAGGCCGTCATCTTCCTGTTCATGAGCGGCGGCGTGTCGCACGTCGACTCGTTCGACCCGAAGCCGCGACTGACCGCCGACCACGGCAAGCAGGTGACGTTCGACCACCCCGAGACGCGCAACCGCCCCGGCTACGAGAAGCTGTTCCTGAAGCGGCCGGACTGGCAATTTCGCCCGCGCGGCAAGAGCGGGACGGAAGTGAGCGACCTGTTCCCGCACCTCGCCGAACAGGCCGACGACCTCGCGGTCGTGCGGTCGATGCACACCAGCCACTCGAACCACTACAACGCCACGCTCGGGATGCACACCGGCTCATTCGCCGCGGCCCGGCCGAGCATCGGCGCCTGGACGAGCTACGGCCTCGGCACGGTGAACCGCAACCTGCCGTCGTTCCTGGTGCTGGCGCCGCAGATGCCCTACGCCGGCACCCAGGTCTGGGCCGCCGACTTCCTCCCGGGAATGCACCAGGGCACGCGCGTCGTGCCCGGCCCGGAGCCGGTGGCGAACCTCCGCCCGCGCGTCCCCGCCGACCGCCAGCGCCTCGAACTCGACGCCCTTGCCGCGTTCAACGAGGCGCACCGCTCGTCGCGCCCCGAGGACGCGCAGCTCGCGGCGCGGGTGCGTTCCTTCGAGACGGCGTTCGGGATGCAGGCCGGGATGCCGGACGCGCTCGACCTGTCGAAGGAGACGAACGAGACGCTGGCGCTGTACGGCCTGGAGCGCGGCCGGGCCGACGGGTTCGGCTGGCAGTGCCTCGTCGCCCGCCGACTGGTCGAGCGTGGCGTACGGTTCGTCGAGCTGATCCACACGGGTTCGTCGGCGAACTGGGACTCGCACGGCAACATGGCCGACCACGGCCGGCTGGCCCGCGAGGTGGACCGGCCGATGGCCGGCCTGATCCGCGACCTGAAGCGCGTCGGCCTGTTCGACGACGTGCTGGTGGTGTGGACGACGGAGTTCGGCCGGACGCCGTTCAACAACACGCCGCAGAACCCCGGCCGCGAGCACCACAACTGGGCGTTCAGCTCGTGGCTCGCGGGGGCCGGCGTGAAGCGCGGCGTCGTCCACGGGGCGACCGACGAGCACGGCATGCGGGCGGCGGAGAAGCCGGTCCACGTCCACGACTTCCACGCGACGGTGCTGCACCTGATGGGCCTGAACCACGAGCGGCTGACGTACCGCCACGCCGGCCGCGACTTCCGCCTCACCGACGTGAGCGGCACCGTCGTGCGCGACGTGCTGAGTTAAAGGAGAAAGCCCGGGGACGGTTGTCCCCGGGCTTTGCGCTGGCCGTGTGACCCTGCGGAGATTCGACGCGGTCGCCGAATCGCCTACGAATCCAGGCACTTCCTCGAACCCCGTCGGCGGCGCGGCGCAGAATCAGGCGCACTCCCCTTCCCCGCCCGCCGATCCCCACCTCGCTGCTGTCGTGGCCGCGTGGCCGACGCTGCCCGAACCCATCCGCCGCGCGGTCCTGGCGCTGGTCGAGTCGAGCGCACGCAAGGCAGCGTGACGCGAGTAGTGAAGCGATACCCCTTCAGTAGCAGGGACAACAGGGACAGACTTCAACAATCCCCTTCCATTCCAGGGGTGAAACGCTGTCCCTGTTTTTCATTCTGACAGAGACCTAACAGGGACAACAGGGACAGCAGAGCCGAGGCCGACCGGCTGACGTTCCAGGCTCCTCGGCGGGCGCCATCATGCGAGCAGATCCGACGCGCCGGCCGACACCCGAGCGGCTTTCGCCCGTACCGGGCCACGGTCTCACCCACCGCCAGCGTAACACGATCCGCAGATTTTGTAACACCGCACGCAACCGACTCACACGACTTACGCCGGAATCGGCCCTTCCAGGCCATCATTCGCACCGACGCCAGAGATATCGAAAAGGCCGAAAAAATGGCGGGGTCAACGTCACCCACTGTCGGACCGCCCGGGGGGCCGTACCCCCCTCGGCCTGGCCCCTGGCGCCCCAAATACGCCACCGTGGCGTATTTGCCCCTCGCGCTGCGCTTCGACGCAATCCCTTACTCTTCGCTCACTTGCGACGGATGCGCGGTTGCGATACATCCATAACCGGCGTTACCGGACGCGCGGATTCCCGGGGGTCAGGTGCGTCGGAAGAGGGGCGGAGGAGGGCAGGAACGACGGCGGAAGTAGGGGTCGGCAAGCGGGTGCGGGGTGAACGATCGTACCTCGGGACGGTGCGGTGAGTACCTGGTGCGGGCGGTTGTGACGGCGGGAAGCCCCTGCGCTTCCGTCCCCTCCCTTCGCGCTCATAAGCGCAGCGCTTGCGTATTTGGGTGGCGTGCCCCTGGCGGCCGGTGCGCGACCCTGCGCATTCGGGAACGCGGGTGGAGGAGCGCGGGAGCGGCGGCGGAACGACCTGGCTACGTCCCCTTCGGCTCTCCCTCGGCCGGCGGCGCCGGGCCGAGTACGTCGGCGACGGGCGGCAGCAGCTCGGACACTTCGACGCCGTAGGCGCGGGCCAGCAGGTAGACAATTCGCAGCGTCGGCCCCTT
>DASPHQ010001158.1:0-3244 GCA_035629595.1 Urbifossiella sp.
CCGGGAGGACGTGGCTGGCGACCAGCTCGTCGAGTAGCCGGCGCTGGTTCCGGTAGGACTCGTGGAACGTCTTGAACGCCTGCTTCCCCCAGAACTGCCGGATCGTGAAGTACACCGTGATCGGCGACTCGGAAAAGTTCCCGGTCCGCACCTGGTAGGCGCTCGTCCGCGTCTCCACGCTCAGCCGCGCCTGCAGCTGGCAGTTCTCGTCCAGCGCCATCATCAGCGACGGCTGGTGGTGCAGTACCCGCGCCCCGGGGAGGCCCACCAGGTTCTCAAGCGGGGTGCCGGCGGTGAGCGCCTCGGCCACCACCTCGTCGTGGTTCCCCTGGTAGAGGAAGTCGAAGTAGTACAGCACGTCCATGCTCTCGGTCTGCAGCGCGTGCAGGTCGAGGTGGTACGGCGCCATCTCCAGGACGCGCTCGTTGTGGGCGTCGGCGTCCTCCAGCGCGGGTGGGTTCACGAACCCGGTGCTGAGGCGGCGGGCGTCGAGCGAGCACCACCGGTAGCTGCCGGCGTCGCGCTCCTCCTCGAGCATGTACTCGCCGTCGGCGCGCTTCTCGAACTCCGTCATCTTCGGCACCGCGCGCTGGACCGCCTCGAAGAAGTGGAGCACCGGCTCCCGGGCGGTCGGCATGTCGAGCTTGCCGTGGACGTACGACGACACGCCGAAGTCGTCGCACAGCGAGGCGTAGGAGTTCATCGTCGCGGACCCTTGCGCGGGGGATGAGTTATTGTTCGGGGCGGGGGGGAGATATGCAAGGCCGGTGGCTTCGGGAGTGGGCAGCGGGCAGTGGACAGCAAAGACAGAAAGCCCGGGGACGGCCGTCCCCGGGCTTCTTGGCTTGTACTGTCCACTGCCCGCTGCCCACTACGGCCGAAAGGCCGTTACGCCGCCAGCCGCAGCTTCGCCGGGGCCGGCGACGGCACCTTCAGGGTGGACTTGGCGACCCAGCGGCCGGCGTCGGGGGCGCCGCTCCACTGCTCCATGCGGATGGAGGCCGCCTCCTCCCACTCCTCGTCGGCCACCGCCGAGAGGTACGCCTCGACGTACTCCTGGCGGATCTGCGTGCTGGACCGACCGACGAACAACAGCGCCTCGCTGCCGTCCTCGAACACGGCCACCGCCCGCCAGCCCTGCGCCTTGGATTCGGTCTGGATGAGCATCGCAGCGACCCTCCCTGGTCGTGGTAGATGGGAACCCCGCCCGCGTCCCCGGGCGATACGACTAGCTTCACTTTTCCGGCCCGCTACGTCAAGAAAAATCCGCCCGCCGCGGCGCACTTTGACTCAAGTTCCCGACAGGGACGGACGATGCGGCGGCGAGATAATGGAAAAGCACGAAGCACGAAATTCGAACCGGCCGTCTGGTTCGAATTTCGTGCTTCGTGCTTCTGTCTGATTCCGGCTCAGTACCGGTCGCCGCCGTAGCCGCCGGAGTAGCCGCCGCCACCCCCACCGCCGCCGTACCCCCCGCCTCCACCGCCGCCGCCGTACCCGCCCCGGCCACCGCCGCCACCGCCGCGCGGGGGGCGACCGCCGCCACCACCGCCGCCGTACCCCCCGCCACCGCCGCCACCCCCCTCACGGGGCTTGGCGATGTTGACCGTCAGGGGCCGGCCGTTCATCTGCTGGTTGTTGAGCGCCTCGATGGCGGCGTTGGCCTCCGCCTCGTTGGCCATCTCGACGAAGCCGAAGCCGCGGCTGCGGCCGGTCTCCCGGTCGGTGACGACCTGGGCCCGGGTGACCGCGCCGTACTGCTGGAACATCGCGAACAGCTCGTCCTGCGTCGTCGACCAGGGGAGGTTCCCCACGTAAATGTTCGTCGCCATGCGAAGGGCCAACCGCTACCGTTGCCGTGTGCCGCGTAGACCCCAGGCCCCGTTCGACGCCCGACCAGGAACCGCCTGCAGAGTACCAGGCACGCCGCCCCGCACCACGCTGACGTGAGTACGGTGCTTGCACTATAAGTGGTGTCAACCCCACTGCAACACTTTTCTTCGAAAAGTTGTCAGTCGTCAGTTTTCAGTTTTCAGCCAGCGAGGAGCCGGAAAACGAACGCACCCGGGGGAGTGCCCCGGGTGCGCGAGTTTGGTCTGGCTGACAACTGAAAACTGACGACTGACAACTTTTCAGTCCACCACCGCCAGCACGTCGTCCTCGGTCATCACGAGGTACTCCTTGCCGTCGACGGTGACCTCGTTGCCGGCGTAGCTGGAGAACAGCACCCGGTCGCCGGCCTTCACTTGGAAGGTGGCGCGCTTGCCGTCGTCGAGCAGCTTGCCGTCGCCGAGCGAGATCACCTTCCCCTGCTTCGGCTTCTCCTTGGCCGTGTCCGGCAGGATGATGCCGCCGGCCGTCTTGTCCTCGGCCTCGACGCGCTCGACCACGATCTTGTCATTCAGCGGGACGATCTTCATCGGGTTCAACTCCTGGTCAACCGGCCTTCGGGGGAGCGAGGGGCGCCGTCGGCCCGCCCGCGGGTGGGGTCGTTGTAGGGGGCGGGCCGTACACCTGGGCGATGGCCCGCGCCAGGGTGTGCACCACCACGTTGGCCTTCACCGGCTTCGGGATCACGCTGTACACCTGCGCCGACAGCGCCTGCCGCAGCAGCTCGGTGGTGGCGTCGGCGGTCATCAGCACGGCCGGCAGCACGCGGTCAAGTGTCTGCCGCAGCAGCGTCAGCGCCTCCAGGCCAGTCAGCCGGGGCATGTGCATGTCGAACAACACCAGGTGAATCAGCTGCACCTGGACGATCTCGACCGCCTCGCCGCCGTCGGCCGCCAGCACCGGGTTGAAGCCCTGTGCCTTGAGTACGTCGGCCAGCGCCTCGCGGAGCCCGCGGTCGTCGTCGGCGACGAGCACGGTGAACGGCGGGGCGGGAGTCGGGGTGGGTCGGGCTTCGGTGACCATATCTGTTCACCTCCCCGGGGCGGCCGCACCGCCACGGGTATCGCCGGCCGGTGTCCGAACCCTCGCGCGGAAGGACTGTTCGGTCGGCTCAGCTAGCAACCGCGGTGCCGAACCCCCGCCGTGCGCGGGGGTTCGGTTGTAAGGGGTCGATTCTGCGGCGGATGCGCTCCGCCGATCAACCCCATTTTACCCCGCTACCCCCGCCGTGCGGTAGTCGAAGTCTGCCAGCGGCGTCGGGGGAGGGGGGTGGGGCTGTCAGCGTGGCAGGGGTTCGGGGGCGGGAGCGTTCACCCTGTTCGCGAGTCGCGCGGAAAGCCCACCCGTTGCAACG
>DASPHQ010001159.1:0-3032 GCA_035629595.1 Urbifossiella sp.
ACACCTCTGCGACTGTGCCCATGACGGCGACCGAACCCGGGACGAACGTTTCAATGGCCGCTCCGCGGCCCACACCCCTGCGAAGACTTGTCCGTCGAGGACGTGACCGTGAGCCGGGAGTTTCAATGGCCGCTCCGCGGCCCACACCTCTGCGACGTGCCGCGGGGGGAGCAGGACTCCTATCCCTTTTCGTTAGGGTTTCAATGGCCGCTCCGCGGCCCAGCCCACTGCGAACGATCCGGCTTGTCAAAGACCATCGACACCGCCCGCGGGGACGGACCTTCACCGACTGTAATCAACTGGGTTGGGGGACGCAACGGCCAGACGTGATTTCCGTCCCGAGCTGCTCGTGAAACACCACGGGCCGCGGGGATCACTCCCCGCGGCCCGCAGCGCCCAGCCGGCATGTCGGTCGGTTCCCAACCGTCAAGCAGCACACTTCTTCTTGTCGATCGCTTACCCGATCCCCACGGCCTGCTTGACGACGCCGGAGGACGCGCCGGGCGTCGCCCCGGGGTTGTGGAGGTAGGCCACGATCCCGGCGACGACGGCGTTCGCGGTGCCGCGCTTCAGCCGGTGGAACACGTAGCGGTACATCGGCTGGACGTGGTCCAGGACCAGCAGCTTGCTGTCGGCGTCAGACGCGGCGGCCGTGAACGTGCCGGTGGTGGACAGCTGCACGGAGTTCGACCCGTCCGCGGCCGTGGACCCGCGGAGGGTCAGCTCCAGCACGCACGTCGCGGTCACGTCGCCGAGCTGGGCCACGCCGCACACCGCGGCGTACCCGCTGTCCTGGGTCATGTCGATCACGGCCCCGTCCACGTCCGTCTGGGCGGCGGCCGCGGCCCCGGCCACCGGGATCGGCTTCACGTCGTTCAACAGGCTCTTCATGGCTGCTCCGGTGTGGTGAAAGAGAACGGGCCGGGGAGTGATCCCCGGCCCGCGTGCGGTCGGCTGTCGGTTAGTGGACCAGCGCCTTGATGGGGTTGGTGCCGGCGTTCAGGAGCCGCGCGTCGTGCCGCATGTGGGCCAGGAACCCGACCTGGTCGTTCTCCGCGTACCGCTCCTCCAGCCGGCGGAAGCGGACCTGCCGCACGTCGCGGACCTTGTAGTGCCGGAACGCCCCGGCCAGGATCGACTTGGCCCCGCTGGCGATCGTGGACGTCATGTTCTGGTTGATGACGTACCGCACGCCCTTGATCTTGCCGGGGGCGCCGTTCTGCCCCTCCTCGAACAGGTACCGGCCCTGCCCGTCCTTCATCTTGCGGATCACGGCCAGGATCGAGTCGTGGAACATCAGCGCGAACGACGGGTCGCGGCGGTACGCCGGGTCCACGCTGTGGATCAGGTCGATGATCTCGTCACCCGCGATCGCCGTGGCGCTCGCCGCGGTCTTGCCCGTCACCGCGGCAGGCACGATGCCCTGCGGCATCCCGTTCCCGGTGCCGAGCGTGTCCTCCTCCTCCTGGATGCGGCCGAGCCGCTCGCCGAGCATCGGCCCGACCTCCTCGGCCAGGGCGAACGCGCTGTCCTCCAGCAGCCCCGCCGGGATGAGGATGATGTCCGACGTGTAGAGGTACGCCCCGAAGTTCACGACCCCGAACGGCGGGTCCAGGGTGGCCGCGGCGGTGTTCTCGCCGATGCGCCGGCCCTTGTTCGCGGTGTCGTTCACGGTCGGCCACGGCATGTCCCGGCCGTCGTCGGTCCGCAGCACGTGCGCCACCTGGCGGACGCCGTTGAAGTCCTTCAGCGCCTTGTCCAGGCCGCCGGAGAACGACTGCGGGACGGCGAACGCGCCGGAGGTGCCGACGGTGCCCGACAGCGCCCGCTTGTCGGCCACGCCCGGCCGCCCCGGCAGGTCGAAGTTGATCGCCCGGCTGTTCGGGTTCATCCCGGTCCGCTTGCACGCCCGCCGCTGCTCGGGCGTCAGCTCCAGCCCGTGCTGCCGGCGGCACCACCCCTGGAGCGCGAGCGCCCGCGTCTCCTCGGTCTGCTCCTCGGACACTCCGGCCCGACCCGAGCGATCCTCGGTCCCCGGCACGCCGTACTTGCGGCGGTCCCGCGTCGCCGGGTCGTCCTCGATTTCGGCGGTGAGGACGTTGAACTCCGAGTTGATCCGGTCCCACTCGGACCGTTCGGTGGCGGTGAAGTCGCGGTTCTCGCGGTTGATGGTGTCCGCCATCTGGCGGATGCGGACGCCGAGGGGCGCCCGGCGTTGCATGAGTTGGTTCAAGGTCATCTTGCGTGTTCCGCTGCTGGTGACCGACGGTTGGGAGTGACGCCGTGCCCCTGGTGTCGCAACGTCGGGCCGACGACTGGGCGCCGGGGTTGGTTGCGGCTCGCGGGCGTGGCAGGCGGCGGGATCGGCTGGGCGGCCCCGTCGCCTACGGGCGGGTTCTTTACCGTCGCCTCCGCGGCCTACAGGACGCCGGGGAACACGGCGTTGATGGTGATGGCGTCGGTGAACCCGTCGTTCACCAGCTCCTGGGCGAAGGCCACGAACCCGGCGTGGTCGGCGAGGTTGAGCGGCGCGCGGCTGTTGAACGCGCAGAACGTCCCGGACCCCACGCCCGCGGCCTGGATGCGGTCCACGAGCAGCCGGAACTGCTCGATCGCCCGGCACGCGGTCAGCCACGCGGCGACGGCGTCGCGGGCGGCCGGCAGGAACACCCGCTCCTGGGTCTGGGCGGCCAGCTCCCGCTGCACGCGGGCGGTCACGTCCCGCAGCTCGACGGCGACCAGGCCGAGGGCGAAGGCGAGTTCCTCGGCCCGCCCGCGCAGCTCGCGGAGGCGGGTCACGGCCTCGGTGGACTTGCCGGCGGCGATGAGGCGGCCGGCGAGCTCGCGGTCCGGGGTACCGGGGCGGGCGCCGAGCGCAGCCTCGGCGGCGGCGATGTCGCGGCGTACGGTGGCCAGCTCGGCGGCGATGGCGTCGTGCCGCTCGCTGACGGCGACCACGTCGGGGTGGTGGCTCGGGTTCGGGATGGCGGGGGTCATGCTGCGGGCCTTGCTGCTCATCGGGGTTCCTGCTG
>DASPHQ010001160.1:0-2064 GCA_035629595.1 Urbifossiella sp.
ATCCTGACCGGCGCGGGAGTCAGCGCAGAGAGCGGCTTGAAGACTTTTCGCGGTCCCGACGGACTGTGGGAAGGGCACCGCATCGAGGACGTGGCCAGCCCGATGGGCTTCGAGCGCGATCCACACTTGGTGTGGAACTTCTACAACGCCCGCCGCGCGAACGTCCGCACCGTTCAGCCGAACGCGGGGCATCACGCCCTCGTCCGGCTCGAAGACCGCTACGGCACCCGGTTCTCACTCGTCACGCAGAACGTGGACGGCCTCCACCGCGTCGCCGGCACCAAGACCCTGCTCGAAATCCACGGCAGCCTTTACCGCACGCGCTGCACCGGCTGCGGCGAGGTGAAGGACGCCGGCCTCGACGCGCTGCCCGAACTGCCGCACTGCCACTGCAAAGCGATGCTGCGGCCGGACATCGTGTGGTTCTACGAGAACCTTCCGCCGGAGGTGTGGGACGCCGCGCAGATCGCCGCGTCCGAGTGCGACGTGATCCTTGTCGTCGGCACGTCGGCCGTGGTTCACCCGGCCGCGTCGCTCATCCCGATCGCCAAGCGGACGAACGACGCCACTGTCGTCGAGGTGAACATGACCCGCACGGAAGCCAGTCACTACGCCGACATCGGCCTCTACGGCCCGTCCGGGCAGGTTCTCCCGAAGCTCGTCGCCGAACTGGAACGAATCGCATGACCGCGACCCGACTCGACGGCAAGGCGCTCGGGCAGACGATGCGCGCCGATGTGGCGGCGAAGGTGGCCGGCCGCGTCGCGGCCGGGAAGTCGCGGCCGGGGCTGGCGGCGGTCATCGTCGGCGACAACCCGGCGAGCCACGTCTACGTCCGCAACAAGCACAAGGCCTGTCAGGACGCCGGGCTTGCTACCTGGGTTCATAACCTGCCCGCAACCACCTCACAGCCCGAGCTCCTCGCGCTGGTCGCCCGGCTGAACGCCGACACCGCGGTCCACGGCATCCTCGTTCAGCTGCCGTTGCCGAAGCAGATCGACGAGGACGCGGTTCTCCGCGCCGTCACTCCGGCGAAGGACGTGGACTGCTTCCAGCCCGAGAACGTCGGCCTCCTCGCGGTCGGCCACCCGCGCTACTACCCCTGCACGCCGCACGGCGTCTTCCACCTCCTCACCCGCAACGGCTTCGACCCCGCGGGGAAGGAAGTCGTGATCGTCGGCCGCAGCAACATCGTCGGCAAGCCGCTCGCCCTGATGCTCGCGCAGAAGCGCACGGCCGCGAACCCGGCCGGCGGCGACGCGACCGTCACGATCGCGCACACCCGCACGACCGACCTGATTGGCGTCTGCCGCCGGGCCGACATCCTCGTCGCCGCCGTGGGGGTGCCCCGCGTCATCACGCCCGACATGGTCCGCCCCGGGGCCGTCGTCGTGGACGTGGGGACGAATTCGGTGGACGGCAAGCTCGTCGGCGACGTTCACGAGGGCGTCGCGGCCGTTGCGGCCGCCCTCTCACCCGTCCCCGGCGGCGTCGGCCCGATGACCATCACCATGTTGCTGGTCAACACGCTGGCCGCGGCCGAACACATCGACGGGTGAGTGGTACAATTACCGGTATGCGGATAGCGATTGTCAACGACCTGGGGCTCGCCCGCGAGGTGCTGCGGCGCGTCGTGCTGTCCGTGCCCGGCTACGTCGTCGCGTGGGAGGCCGTGGACGGCGAGGACGCGGTGGCGAAGGCCGCGGCCGACCGGCCCGACGCGATCCTGATGGACCTGGTGATGCCGCGCCTCGACGGGGCCGAGGCGACGCGGCGGATCATGCGGCAGTCCCCCTGCCCCGTCCTCGTCGTCACCTCGACCGTCAACGGGAACTTCGAGCTGGTGTACCGGGCGATGGGGGCCGGGGCGCTGGACGCGGTCGAGACGCCGACGCTCGGCCCCGGCGGCGTGCCGCGGAACGCCGAGCCGCTGGTCGCCCGCCTCACCAAGCTCGACGCCGCCCTGCAAGGACAGCTCGGTTCCGGGTTCGTCGCCGTGCCCGCCGTCAAGCCACCGTCGGTTGACGTCCCGCGGATCGTCGGCATCGGCGTGTCCACCGGCGG
>DASPHQ010001161.1:0-6557 GCA_035629595.1 Urbifossiella sp.
GATAGGCCAGCAATTCATAGGCCGAGCGGCGCACCCCGTCCCTGTTGATCTCCAGCCCATGACGGGCCGCTTCGTTGGGGGTCATGGTCGTGCCAAGCGCAAGGCCCCTCGCCTTTTCAAGGTTCTGCACGACATCGCTAAACCGTTGCATCCGCTCCTGCGAGGCGATCCCGAGCTTCATCGCCAGCGGCGTCAGCCGCTCATCGGCATTGTCAGCCCGCAGCGACAGCCGGAACTCGGCCCGCGAAGTGAACATCCGATACGGTTCGGCGATGCCACGGCTGGTCAAGTCGTCGACCATCACCCCGATATAGGCCTCGGTGCGACTGAGCACGATCTGATCGCTTGCCGACGTTTGGCGCGCGGCGTTGAGGCCGGCCAGCAGCCCCTGCGCCCCGGCCTCCTCGTAACCGGTGGTGCCGTTGATCTGCCCGGCGAAGTAGAGACCCGCGACCGGCTTCGTTTCGAGCGTCGGGTGGAGCTGCGTCGGCGGGGCGTAGTCGTACTCGACGGCGTACCCCCAGCGCATGACCTCCGCGTTCTCCAGCCCGGGAATGAGCCGGAGCATGGCGTGCTGCACGTCCTTCGGCAGGCTCGTGCTGATGCCGTTGCAGTAATACTCGCGGGTGTTCAGCCCCTCGGGTTCGAGGAACAGCAGGTGCGAATCCTTGTCGGCGAAGCGGACGACCTTGTCCTCGATGCTCGGGCAGTAGCGCGGCCCGCGGCTGCCGATCTGGCCGCTGTACATCGGCGCCCGGTGGAGGTTGGCGCGGATCAGGTCGTGGACCGCCGAGGTGGTCTGGGTGCTGTGGCAGATCACCTGCGGCACGGTGACGCGGTCGGTGGCGAAGCTGAACGGTCGCGGCGGGTCGTCACCGGGCTGCGGCGTGAGCTTCGAGAAGTCGATGGTGCGGCCGTTGAGGCGGCACGGGGTACCGGTCTTGAAGCGGGCCAGCTCGAACCCCGCGGCGGCGAGGCTGCCGCTCATCCCTTCCGCCGACGCATCGCCGGCCCGGCCGCCGACCGTCTTCGCCTCACCGGTGTGCATCACCGCCTTGAGGAACGTGCCGGTGGTGAGCACGACCGCCGGCGCGAGGTAGCGCGTGTCGCCGTTGGCGACCACGCCCTCGACGCGGCCGTCGCGCAGGAGCAGGGATTCGACGATCTCTTGCCGCAGCGTGAGGTTCGGCTGGTCCTCGACGAGGCGCTTGGCGGTGAACTGGTAGAGCTTCTTGTCGCACTGGGCGCGCGGCGAGTGCATCGCCGGCCCCTTGCTGGCGTTGAGCATGCGGAACTGGATGCCGCTGGTGTCGGTGAGCCGGCCCATGACGCCGCCGAGGGCGTCCACCTCGCGGACGATCTGCCCCTTCGCGACGCCGCCGATGGCCGGGTTGCAGCTCATCTGGCCGACGGCGTCGGCGTTCATGGTGAGGAGGCAGGTGCGCAGCCCGAGCCGGGCCGCGGCAGTTGCGGCTTCGACGCCGGCGTGGCCGGCGCCGACCACGATCACGTCGAACTCGAAGGTGAGGGTCATCGCGGGTCGGTATCCGTCGGCGTGTGGGCGAACCCCCTCCGGGGAAGACCAGTCCTGGCGGTTAGGTGAGAGCGTGTTCGATTTCCTCGTGTCCGTGCGGAAAGCCCACCCGCCGCGGCGGGTGGGCTTCGCCAACCCCTCGTCACAGGAATCTCGAATCATCGTAGCAGACGGCGGCCGCGGACACGCGGTTCGGACGGGCGGCGTCACTCCAACGTACTTCCGTCTAGCCGACTCAATGCGTCTACGGAACCGGGGTGCCACTCCCGCAGACACAATGCACTCGGCCCGACCTTTGAGTGACCTCCCCGTTCGCGGACCGGGCGTTCATTCCGTTCTCATTTGTCCGGTCGGCCGAGGTTCGTGCGTATCTCCTGGTAGGTTGACGAATTTGAGATGACGGCCGCGGCGGCCGCGGTTATGCTCGGAGAAGCTCACGCGGAGGTGTGACGTGGCCGAGAACGAAACCGTAACCGACTCGGGGTCGGAGCCCAGCGCCGTCGCCTGGGTCGGGAAGCTGCTCAAGTCCGACCGGCCCGCCCGCACCCCGACCGGCGAGCCGGCCACCCGGTCGCTCCGCGGCAGCGCCAGCACCGGCCTGCAGTCCACCGACCTGTCCATCGCGCCGTTCCGCATCGGCCCCTACGAGGTACTGGAGAAGATCGGCGAGGGCGGGATGGGCTTCGTCTTCCGGGTGCGGAACACGGAGCTGCAGCGGATCGAGGCGCTGAAGCTCATCGCCCCGCGGAACTCGGACGACTCGACCTCCCGCGCCCGGTTCGAGCGCGAGTTCCTGGCGCAGGCGAAGATCGAGCACCACAACATCGTCCCCGTCTACGCCGCCGGGACGTGGGACGGCCAGCCGTACTTCACCATGAAGTACGTCGCCGCCGGGGCTCTGAACAAGCACCTCGACCGGTTTCTCGCGGACGCCACGGCCGCCGCCGCGCTGATGGCCAAGGTCGCCCGCGCCGTCCACCGGCTCCACGCCGACAAGATTCTGCACCGCGACCTGAAGCCGCACAACATCCTCCTCGACGACGGCGACGAGCCGCTGGTTGCCGACTTCGGGCTGGTCAAGAACCTCGACGAGAACTCGGACGCCAGCGTCACCGGCGCGCCGATGGGCACGCGGCAGTACATGTCGCCGGAGCAGACGTTCGCCCACCGAACCGACTACACCCCGGCGTGCGACGTGTGGGCGATCGGCGTGATCCTGTACGAACTCCTCGCCGGGGTGCGGCCGTTCCCCGGCAGCGACCCGGTCGATCTGTACCTGCAGATCCGCGAGGCGAACCCGACGCCGCTGCTGGAGGTGAACCCGGCGGCGCCACCGCCGCTGGCGGCGGTGGCGCACCGCTGCTTGGCGAAGGCGCCGGCCGACCGCTACCCGACGGCCGCGGCCGTGGCCGACGACCTCGAGGCGTGGCTGGCCGGCGACGCGGTGACGGCGACGCTGCCGCCCCCGCGCCGGGTGCCGCGGTCGCGCTGGCGCGAGTGGGCGGCCGGGGCGGCCGCGACCGCGGCCGTGGCCGCGGCGGTGGCCTTCGCCCTGACCGGCCCGCCGTCCCCGGGGAACGGCGGCGAAGGCGGCCCGACCCCGCCCCCCGACGCCGGGACGCAGCCGCCCGAGCACGCGGGGCCGGCCGTGGCCCCGATGCCTTCGCGGGCGCGGACAGTCGCCGAGCGCCTCGCGGCCGGCGACACGGTCACGCTGATCGGGCCGAAGGGACTTCCCACCCGGCCGTGGCGGCAACTCCCCGGCAGCACTGCCGACCTGACCTTCACAGAAAAGGGCGAGTGCGTGATGCCGGCGTTCGAGTTCGCCGCGGTCGAGCTCCTGAACGAATCGCTACCGCTCCCCGTCATCGTCTCGGCCGAGATCGACCTCGGCAGCACCATCGGCCGGGGGTCGTGGGGCGGCATTTATGCCGGCGGCACGAGCTGGGACGGCAACGGCTTCCGGTTCCAGACGACGCCGGCGGTCACGATCATGAGCGACGCACCCGTGGAAGTGGACGGCGAGATGCTGATCGCGACCCACACCTCAGCCGACGTGTTTGGGTGGACGGCCACGCACGCCGGCGGGCGGCTCACGATCGGGAGCTTCCCCCCCTCGGTACAGCGCTACCCGATCGGGAAGACCGCACCGCACAACTGGCAGCCGGTACTGCTTGTCCTCCACGCGGACGGCGTGGACGTGGGCCGCGCCGGCCACCCGGCCCGCCGGCTCGACTGGGCGGAAAAGGTAGTGCGGCCTGGGCGTGTGAATTTCGCCGGCAACCGCCCGGCCGCGGACGCCTGGGTGCCGCCGCCCCCCATCCCGGGGAACGGCATCGGCCTGGTCGCGGTGCAGTCGCGGCTCTCCGTTCGGAATCTGACCGTCTCCAAACCCTGACCCCGGATCCCGCCCATGTCGAAGTCTTCGCCCAGCCCCGCCACCCAGACGACGATCGTCCAGCCGCGGGCGTTCACCGGCCCGATCCGGGCCTGCCCGCGGTGGGACACCACCAACGGCACCCTCCTCGAACCCGGCGTCACGCTGTCCGGACTCACGTTCTCCACCAACCGCGAGATCCCGCACGAGGTGGTCCTCGTCGACTCGTCCGGCAACCCTGTCACAGGGGTCGTCATCACCCCGTCCATCCTCACGCCGAGCGGCGGCCCCCCCACGTTCACCGGCTCCGTCAGCGTCATGGTGCCGACGGACACGCCGGGGGGCGACTACTACCTCCAGGTCCGCATCCCCGCCCCGGACACGGCGGCGAACTACACGCACACCGTCGAACTGCAGGTCGCGGTCGGGCCGGCGCCCATCCCCCCGGTGGTCGTGATCGTCCCGGCCCCCGGCTCCGAGCCCGGCAGCTACCCCGTCGGCACCTGGATCATCCTCGACTCCGCCGTCACCGGCGGCACCCCGCCGTACACCTTCAACTGGCTCCTCAACGGCGCCCCGCACATGGGGTCGTCGGCGAACTTCTCGTTCCAGCTCAACGAGGGGCCGATCAGCGTGTCGCTCCAGGTCACGGACGCGGGCATGGTCCCGGGCACGTCGCCGGCCCTGGACTACACCGGCGTCGCGTCCGCCCCGTTCAAGGTGGACAACTTCCGCCGCGACCCCGACTCGACCCCGATCGCCAACGGTACGGGAGTGGCGTTCCACGCCCGGTTCTCCGGCGGCACGCCGCCCTACTCCTGCGAGGTCCACCCGGACCCGTCGACGATCCTCCCCACGGTCACCACGTCGGGCACGGTCGAGGTTCCCGTCGGCGCGCACCCCTACGGTACCGCCGGCACCTTCACCGCCGTCCTGATGGCCCGCGACTTCGCCGGGGCGACAGAGAGCCCGACGCTGTCGGTGGAGGTGTCGTGACCCGCGGCGGCGGCTCATAGAGTAAACCGGGCGGCCCCCCGCGGGCCGCCCGGCCTCGTTTCCCGGAGCGCTCATGGACCACGCCGCCGCCGCCCGCCAGGGCTTCGCCACGGTCGACGCCGACCCCGCCGTCAAGGACAAGGCGCTGGAGAGTCTCACCACCTGGCTGACGCATCCCGACTTCGCCGGATACCGCCCGCAGCTGAAGTGGCTCGTCGAAACGGCGAGGTGGTCGGTACTGGTGGACAGCTTCTACCAAGTGATGCCGTTCGGCACCGGCGGCCGCCGCGGGTCGGTCGGAGTCGGGCCGAACCGGATGAACCTGTGGACGCTCGGCGCCAGCGTGCAGGGGCACTGCGAGTACCTGAAGCAGCGCTTCCCCGGCGCCGGCCCGCTCCAGGTCGTGCTGGCGTTCGACGTGCGCCAGTTCGAGGACCGGCGCGGCGTCTACAACCGCGACCTGCCGAACCCGGTGCTGCACCTCTCCAGCCGCGAGTTCTGCCAGTACGCGGCGGGGGTGTACGCCGCCAACGGCATCGTCGCCCACATCCTGCCGCCGGACTCGCCGCGGTACACGCCGACGCCGGAACTGTCGTTCAGCATCCGCTACCTGCGGGCGCACGGCGGGCTGAACATGACGGCGAGCCACAACCCGCCGGACGACAACGGAAGCAAGTTTTACGACGAGCGCGGCGCCCAGCCGGTCCCCCCTGAGGATCAGCTGATGAGCGAGTTCGTGGACCGGGTGACGACGATCAAGCACCTGCCGTGGGCGGACGCGGTGCGGACGGGGAAGGTGAAGTTCCTCGATGACGCGCCGCACCGGGCGTACATCGACCTGTGTCGCAAGCAGAGCCTCGTTCCGCCGCCGAAGCGCGACGAGATCCGCGTGGTGTTCACGCCGCTGCACGGCTGCGGGTGGTTCTGCGCCGGCGAGACGCTGGAGGCGCAGGGCTTCGCCCCGATTCAGGTGCCGGAGCAGCAGACGCCGGACGGCCAGTTCCCGAACGTGACGAAGACGCCGAACCCGGAAATCCCCGAGTGCATGGACCGGGCCGAGGCGAAGGCGAAGGAGAAGAACGCCGACCTGGTTCTGGCGACCGACCCCGACGCCGACCGCATCGGCGGGATGGCGAGCACGTCGCCGGCCGGCGGGGGTAGCTTCCGCGCCATCACCGGCAACGAGATCGCGGCGCTGCTGACGCACTTCAAGCTGGCGCAGCTGTCGCGCAGCGGGTCGCTGCCGGCCAACCCCATCGTGGTGACCACGGAGGTGACGACGGGGCAGATCACGCGGATCGGCCGGCACTTCGGGGCGCAGGTGGTGGGCGACCTGCTGGTCGGCTTCAAGTACCACGCCGACGTACTGTGGCAGCTCGAATCGACCGGCCGCTACGGCGACGTGACCGGCACCCCGGACGACTTCGTGATCGGCACTGAGGAGAGCCACGGCGTACTGGCGACGGCCGGGCTGCGCGACAAGGATTCGGCGTGCGCCGTGCTGCTGATGGCCGAGGCGGCGCTGGTGCAGAAGCGCACCGGCCGGACGCTCGTGGACTACCTCGACGACCTCAACCGCCAGTTCGGTTACTACCGGAACGAGGTGCTGAACATCGTCATGACCGGCCTCGAAGGGAAGCAGAACATGGC
>DASPHQ010001162.1:0-2472 GCA_035629595.1 Urbifossiella sp.
TCGAGTTTTTCGCCGACGAGCCGTCGATCGCCCGCAAGATCGCCGTCCTGAACGAACTCGGCCTCGGGTACCTCAAGCTCGGGCACCCTTCGACGATCCTCTCCGGCGGGGAGGCCCAGCGCGTCAAGCTCGCCAGCGAGCTCGGCAAGCTCAAGCGCGGCAAGCACAACCTGTACATCCTCGACGAGCCGACCACGGGCCTGCACTTCGCCGACATCGACCGGCTGCTGGTGAGCCTGAACCGGCTCGTCGATACCGGGCATTCGGTGGTCGTCATCGAGCACAACCTGGACGTGATCAAGACGGCCGACCACGTCATCGACCTCGGCCCCGAAGGGGGTCACAAGGGCGGCGAGCTGATCGCGTGTGGCACGCCGGAGGAAATCGCGGCGTGCCGTGCCTCGCACACGGGCCGGTTTCTGGCGGAACTGCTGCCACGCAGGTCGGATGAGCGGCGGTCGAGGTGACGAAGCATGCAGTATGCCGGCCTCACCGGTGGCAAAAAGGTCGTGATGAGTTCGGCCGGAGTGCACCAATACCGGCAAACAGCCCGGGGGGTATAGTGGCAGGGGCTGTGTTTCGACCTGCTTGCCCACCACACTCACGTCCCCGCCGTGGTCGCCCGCATGCCCGTGTTGTACCGCCAACTCGGACCGGTTACGGTGGTTTTGGAGTTGTAGGATAGGTAGTGGACGAGTTGGTCGAGGTATAGTTCCGCCCCGACCTGTTCAGGGGGTTCATCCGCTAGACCAGCCTAGCGGGGGTCTCGCTCGCCGCCTGACCATACTCGACGGACCGACGATTATCATATGATATCCACCCGACCTCTCATTCTGGCTTGTCTCCTCGGCCTCATTGGCGGAGTGCTCGTGTGGCCGGCCGCGCCCGCAGTAGCCCAGCGCGGGCGGTCCAGCGTGGGACGTCCGGCCAGCGCTGGAGAGTACACCCGCGCAGAGCCACCTCGCATCGAGAGCCGGATCACGCAAGCCCGCCTGGATCCAGTTCGCGAAAGGGTCGAGGAGAGTCATTCGCGGGTGGAAAGTGTGCGCGAGATCGGGCGCGTGCCGACCGCACCGCTGGTACACCCCGCTGGTACACCCCGTTTCCAAACCGTTAACCTCGTTCCGAAAGAGCCGAGGGCGTACTCCGAGACGTTCGGCCGCCGACCGACCACCGAGGAGATCGCAGAAGTCACCGCCGAGGTCGGTCGCCTCGAAGTCGAAGGGGCCGTCAGCCTCGGCGGCCGGACCGACGGGGCGCCGCAATTGCGGACCCTCTTTGGACGATTTGCCAGGGAGGGGACGAGTGACGTGATCATACTTGGGCACTCCGTGCGGGGGGCTGACGGGGGGCGCGAGATCGTGTTCTCGAACGGGGCGCGGGCGAAGGAGACTGACATCATGACCTGGGCTGCCGAGCACGGCCTTGGGTGTCGGGTGGTGACCTGCTACAGTCAGAGCGTCGGCCTCGGGAGCCCGATCCGACTCGGAGTTGCCCGCCAGTTGATTCGCAACGCAATCGCGGAGCAATCAGCCCGCCCGGCGGAGACACCGGCGGACGGATCAGTACGTAGCTCCTCCCTCGACCGATGGGACGGCTCCTTCAGCCGGGGTCGCGACGCGGCGGGTGCATCTGACTGGGCGGTACTCGGTTCCTCGCCTGCCCCAGGCGGCGGGGTGATGGTATGGGAATCGCTGCGGCGCCGTCCCGCGTGGATGGGGGCACTCGGATGGGCGATGGTGGTCATCGGCGGGGTCGCGAACGCACTGGTCATGTGGCGGATCCGGCGACAGTCCACTCAAGGTGTGGGGTCGATTGAGGAAGCAGCGGACTACATCCGAGTGACATTCGATCACTGGAGGCGGGGACGGCGTGCGACGGCCGTCCTGACCGTAATCGCCATCGTCGCGATCGGGCAAACCGTCTGGCTCGTCGGCCGGGAGGCGGAATTCGACCATCTCCAGGGCAAGGAATGGGGCGAGACGTGGCGGTGGGGTCCGGCCGTCATTGGGGCGGCCTTAACTTGCCTCGCGACATTGAGCTGTCGGGTTGACCCGACGACATCTTGGGTGGGGAGGGTTGCACATGGTGCGTCCGGCGGGGTCGCCGGTGGTTTGACGGCTGGCGCGTTGGTGTTCCTGTGCGGCGCGGCCGCGGCTGTGCTCGTCCTGCTCTGGGTGAATCTCCTCAACCTGGCGGTGTATCACCTCAATGGCTTCGGACACCTCGGCCGGTGGGCGCGGGACGGTGCCCTTCGCGCGTTGCTTCTCTGTGTCATCGTGTCAGGACTCGGGGCGGTCTACGGGGTCGTGAAGGGCGCGCTGGCAGGTTACCTCGGGCTCCCGGTCTTCCAGGCCATCCGACCCCGGCTGGGCTCGTTACATTCAGACACTTCGTCCACCCCGACGAGCCCGCCAACAGTGGCATCTCTATCCCGGCGAGAGACTGCCGGTGCGATGGTCGCCTTCCTGG
>DASPHQ010001163.1:0-3938 GCA_035629595.1 Urbifossiella sp.
CGACGGCCCCGACCACTTCGAGGCGCTGAAGGCCGAGCTCGACGCGCTGCCGTGGTTCGCGGTGGTGGCGTTCCAGGCGCGGTTCGACGAGGCCGTGGCCGCCGCGAACCGGCTCGACCTGTGGGGCGCCGCGTACCTGATCCAGGGCGGCTGCTCGGACGACGCGTTCCGCGACTTCCGGGCGTGGCTCGTCGGCCGCGGCCGTCACCCGTACGAGGCGGCGCTGAAGCACCCCGACACCCTCGCGGACATTTTGGACGGCGACCCGGTGGACGGGTTCGGGTTGGACGCCGCGGCGCTGCGGGTGTACGAGGCGAAGACGGGGATGAGCGACTTCTTCGAGCAGCTCGACCGCGCCGAGAAGGACGCCCCGCCGCCGCCGCCGGAGGGCGACGACTGGGACTTCGAGGACGAGGCCGAGCAGCGGCGGCGCTTCCCCCGGCTGGTGGCACTGTACTTCGCCGAGCGGGAGGAAGTGGGGGAGGAGTGATCTGTCGGGGCCCGGAGCGTGAGCGACGGGACAGGGCTGTCCCGTCGCTCACGCTCCGGACCCCGACGGACACCGTGGGCGCTCGAGGCTGAGAGTACGTGATCACGACGGCGGGACACGTCTCCCCGCGCGGTCCGCCCCACAACGGAAGTCAGGCAAGGAGCAAACGGTACCCACGAGGTCGGTGATTGATGAACTCAATTCCAACGCCGCGTACGGCAGTGCGACAATGGTTGCAGGGACTATAGTATGCTCCACCACGAACGACGTGTTGTTGGGTGTGTTCGTAATAGTTGTTGCACATCTCCCACACGTTCCCGATCATGTGCATCAGACCCCACGGGTGCCGCGGGTACTTCCCTCCGTTGTCGAATTCCACCGGGCACGGCCGATCCAAGCTGGCACCCTTCGCGGTCGTGCCGAACGGGTATCTCCCTGCTGTATTCGCCTGAGTGCCATTCAGCTCCGCACCCCAGTAGAATGGGTGATTGCTTCCGAGCCCGCCGCGGCAGGCGTACTCCCACTGGTCCTCGTGCGGCAGCGCGAACGTTAACCCCCGCACCGTGGCGTTCAACTTCTTCAGGAAATCCTGGCACATGTCCCACGACACGTTCTCAACCGGGAACCTGGTCGTGTCCAGCCCCTTCACCCGCGCCGCCCCGCCCGCCCCTGCCTGGAAGTGACTCGGCGACTCGCCCGTGACGGCGTGCCACTCGGCCTGAGTCACCGTGTACTTGCCAAGCCAGAACCCTTCCGAAGTGTGAGTACCACGTAGCTCCTCGCTCTCGGCTACCAGTTCGCGACGAACCCCGTCATCAAGCCTACCATCGTTGTTTCGGCGAATCAGGGTTTCCACTGCGTTGTGCTCGGCCTTTGGGGAGCCGAGTTGGCACGTCCCCGGCGGCACCCAGCAGAACACCATCACCAGCCCGCCCGGGATCGCCACCCGCCGCTCTTCACCAGCCTTCGGTCCCACTGGCGTGAGTAGCGGTGCGGGCTTCGTTGCTTGCGGCTGGATCGGCGCCGGGGAGGTCGCCCCCACCCTCGCCCCGCCGATGGCGTCAAGCCGCGTCCCGAGGTCGAGCGCGTTCACCGGCCGGTCGGCGAGTTCCTCGGAGGCGCAGTCGAGGACGAGTTCCGCCAGCGCGCCCGGGACGCCGAGCTGGACGAGTTGCTTCGCGGCCCGCGGGCCCGGTCCCTGGTCGAGCCGGCCGACGAGCATCTGGTAGCCGATCACCCCGAGGGCGTGGACGTCGTCGCGCGGGTCGGGCTTGTCGCCGCGGCGCTGCTGCGGGCTGCTGTACGTCGGGGTGTGGGCGCCCCGCATGTACGTCTGCTCCCGCTCGCTCCGCGACACCCCCAGCCCGTCACGCGCGTTCGCCGCCCGCTGTGTCACCGCGCCGATGCCGAAGTCGGTGATGCGGAGCTTATTGGTCGCCTTGTCGATGAGGATGTTCGACGGCTTCAGGTCGCGGTGGGCGAGCGGGTCGGCGAGGCCGTGGAACACACCGGCCCCGGCGCACAATTGCTTCAGCGCGGCCACCACCTGCGGCACGCGGGCGTCGGCTGCCAGCCCGGCGAGGTGGTACAGCCACGCCGACAGGTTGCCGCCGGCCACGTACTCGAACATCAGCCACGGGGCGTCGCCCTTCAGCCGCACGTCGAGGATGGGGACGATGTGCGCCCGCGGGTCGTCGGCGCGGCCGTGGTCGGTCTGCCCGGCGGTCATCGCCCGCTTCACCAGGTCGGCCTCGCGGATCACGTCCTTGCCGGTCTGGTCGAAGAAGAACTTCACCGCCCGCGACTCGTAGTAGCCGTCGTTGTGGGTCGCCAGCCACACCTCGCCGAACCCGCCGGCGCCGAGGATGCGGTCGAGCGTCCAGTCGCCGTCGCGGCCGGGCACGGGCTGGCCCGGGAGGAACCGCGGCGGGCGCGGGGAGAACACCTTGAGCACGTCGTCCGGGGTGTCGAGGGCGAACGCCGCCGACAGGGTGCGGCCGGCGGGGTCTTCAGCGCGGCGGTTGGAGACGCGGGCCGCCTCCGGGATGCCGGCCACCCACTGCACCGCGGCTTCGACCTCGGCCGGCGGCAACTCCAGGTGCCGTTCGGCGATCACTTCGGCGAACGCGGCGCGGGCCTGTTCCTGCGCGGCCTCGTAGCCGAGGACGACGATCTGCTCGAACTCCGCCCGCTG
This sequence comes from Urbifossiella sp., assembly GCA_035629595.1. Lineage (GTDB taxonomy): Bacteria > Planctomycetota > Planctomycetia > Gemmatales > Gemmataceae > Urbifossiella. The sequence goes on from DASPHQ010001163.1 coordinate 2,685, forward strand.
GGCCGCGCGCTGGCGGCGGTTCCGCTCCTTTTCGACGACCCGTTCGGCGATGTCGAACACGAACTTGCCGCCGGGAACGAAATCTTCGACGAGCCCGCGGATGCCCTTCTCAACGACCGCCTCGGCGACGCTGCGGAAGAATCCGAACATGAGGGGTCCCGGGTGCGGGTACGGATTTCTGGGGTATTCGCCGGCTCGCGGCGAATCTTGGCCCCGAAGATCACACCGGTTCGGATACGCGCCCCACGTTGCCCACCGGCGACGATCTAACATTGATTTGTCAAGCCGACTCAATGCTTCTACTGACCCCCCGGGGGGGTGGACCAGACACAATGAGACCGGCCCGAACGACCCGACGGGGGTCACTTCTTGCCTAGCTCCTTCACGCGGATGTTGCGGTAGCGAACGTACTGCTTCGTGTAGTCGCCACCGCCGTGGACCTGCAGGGCGATGCCGCCGGTGTCGCCGAGCCGCTTCTCGGTGTCCTGGTACTCCAGGAACTTCACCCCCTTGATCCACGTCGTGATCTTCGGCGGGTTCCCCTCCACCCGCGCCCGCAGCTCGTTCCACTCGCCGTGCTTCCAGAACGCCTTCCAGTCCGCGGCGCTCACCGGGCTCTTGAACTCCGGCGTCTGCTTGCTCGGCACCACGATCTCGGTCACGTCCTTGCCGAAGTCGAAGTTGCGGACGTGCGGCCGGCCGCCGATCCCCTCGCCGTACACGCCCATCAGGTTGCCGCCCTTGTGGTAGTCGATCATCGCCTGGTAGCACTTGCCGGTGTCGGTGCTGCGCAGGAACAGGCCGCTGTCGGGGCCGTCGTCGTTGTTCATCTCCAGCACCACCTCGAAGTCGCCGTACTGCTTCTCGGTGATGACGATGCCGCCGTTGCCCGGCACGTCCTGGCTGCCGACGATGGCGCCGTCCTTCACCACCCACTTGCCGCCGCTCTTGTTCCCGCTGGTGCGGCTGTGGCCGGTCTTGGCCGACACCGTCCAGCCGGTCAGGTCGGTGCCGTTGAAGATGCGGACGAACCCGTCGTCGGAGAATTTTTCCGGCGCGGGCGGCTGGGCGGATGCGGGGAGGAGCGCCGCGGCGGCGGCGAACAGGACGGCGAGGACGCGCATGAGCAGCTCCGGGGAGGGGTCGGGCGGGGGTAGTATCCCGGCGGGCGGATCGGGCGGCCAGCACGGCGCGCGGATTGTACTAGTCTTGACGGCGGCGCGCCCTCGCCCGGCGGCGGCGGATCGCTACACC
>DASPHQ010001164.1:0-5000 GCA_035629595.1 Urbifossiella sp.
TTCTCCGTCGGGACGGCCTCGGCGCCGGCCCGCGGGGGGAGGCCGACGGCCTTGTTGAAGTAGTCGACCTGGATGGCGTAGGGGAGGAAGTCGGGGCCCGGGCGGACGCCGCCGCCGGGCGGGAGGTGGACAGTGGCGACGGCCCGCACGTCCGAGCTGGCCCGCCCGATCACCTGGCCGAAAAACAGCCGCAGCGACCCGTTCGCGGCCCCGTCGCGGCGGACCGTCACCCGCAATGCGGTGACCGGCCCGCCCTTGAGCCCGGGGGTGAACCGGGTGCCGGCGGACTTCGCCGGGTCGTACCGGCCGAACAGGATGTCGTCGTCGGGCACCGCGAAGTTGTCCGACCCCTCGTTGAACCGCACGAACCGCCGGGCCTCCGCCCGGGCGGCGGCGAGGTCCTGGGCGTTGGCGCCCGACACGGCGAGCGGCACGACCCCGGCCAGGGCTCCCGCGTCGGCCGACCGCTGGAGGGCCGTCCGGGTGTGGGCGATGTACCCCACGTCGATCGCCAGGGACATCATCCCGACGAGGCCGACCAGCAGGACGGTGACGACCATCAGCGTGGTGCCCGGCCGGGACCGGGAACGCGGGCGGAATCGACGCATGGACGAAACCCCTTGGGCGGTGGGGTGGAGGCCGTTGCGGCCGGGGCGGGGGGGGTCGATCAACCCTGGGACACGGGTCGGGAAGTGCAACCGAATCGGAGCCGTCCGATTCGGGAAGTTCACCCGCGTTGCGGCCGCGACCTCAGAATTGACGAAGGAAGCGCAGGTCGTTCTGCCAGAAGAGGCGGATGTCGTCGATCGCGTGCTGTAGCATCAGCATCCGCTGCGGCCCCATGCCGAAGGCGAAGCCGGTCACCGTGTCGGGGTCGTACCCGCCGGCCCGCAGCACGTTGGGGTGAACCATGCCGGCGCCCATGATTTCGAGCCAGCCGGTCCCCTTCGTGAGGCGGTCGCGGTTGGGGTCGTCCTTCGGCCAGTCGATGTCCACCTCGATGCTCGGCTCGGTGAACGGGAAGTAGCTGCTGCGGATCCGCACCTGCCGCTCCGGCCCGAACATCCGCCGGGCGAACGCCGTGATCGTCCCCTTCAGGTCCGCCATCGTCACCCCGTCGCCGATGACGAGCCCCTCCACCTGGTGGAACTGAATCTCGCTGCGGGTGCTGATCGCCTCGTTCCGGTAGCACATGCCCGGCAGGATCACCCGCACCGGCTTTCCCGCGGCGGCGCGCATGACGTGAATCTGCCCCGGGCTGGTGTGCGTGCGCAGCACCACGCCGGGGCGGTCGGTGAAGAACGTGTCCCACATGTCGCGTGCCGGGTGGTGCGCCGGCATGTTCAGCAGCTCGAAGTTCAGCTCGTCCGTCTCGACCTCGCGGGTGCGGACGACCTCGAACCCCATGTCGGCGAACACGCGCGTGACCTGCCGCAGGATCTGCGTCGCCGGGTGGAGGCGGCCGCGCGGCCGGGTGCGGCCGGGGAGCGTCACGTCGAGCGGGTTGGTAGTCAGCGCCACCTCGAGGGCGGCGGCCTTCTCCTTCGCCAGCGCCGCGTCGTAGGCCGATTGCAGCGCCACCTTGACGCGGTTGGCCTCCTGCCCGTACGCGGCCTTCTGGTCCTTCGGTACCTTGCCGATCATCCCGAGCGCCGCCTTCATCAGTCCTTTGTCGCCGAAGAACTTCGTGTTCCAGGCGCGGATGGCGGGCTCGTCGGCGCACGCGGCCAACTCGGCAAGGGCAGTCGATTCCAGCGTCTTCAGCTCGTCCATCGGCGGTCATCCTCGGTCGGTTCGGGTCAGAATATGAGGCACCCGGGCCGAAAGCCCGGGGACGGCCGTCCCCGGGCTTCCCCCCCTGAAACTTCAGCGGTCGCCCGGCAGTACCATCTCCCACCATGCCACCACTGCGCCTCGCCCCGCTCCTGCTCGCCCTCGTCGGCTGCGCCCCCGCCACCGGCCGACCGCCGGCCGCGGGCACGACCGCGAGGCACGGCACCGCAACCGAGTCGCTCAAGGTCGGAACGCAATCCCGCGACTTCCGCCTCGTCGTCCCGATGGGCGTGGACCTGACGAAGCCGGCGCCGCTGGTGTTCGCCTTCCACGGGATGGGGATCGACAGCACCGACCTGATGCCGCGCTACACCAAGCTCGACGAGCTGGCCGCGGCGAAGGGGTTCGTCCTCGTCTACCCCGCGGCGGTCGGCCGCAGCTGGGGCATCGCCCCCGACAAGGTGAAGGCCGACCTCGCCTTCTTCGACGCCCTCCTCGCCCACCTCACGGGTCGATTCCGAATCGACGCTGACCGTGTGTTCGTCCTTGGCATGTCGAACGGCGGCTACTTCGCCCACCTGATCGGGGCGGAGCGGTCGAAGGTGGTGGCGGCGGTGGCGTCGCACTCGGGGCCGCTCGGGCTGCAAACGCTCGGCGGCGTGAACGCCGCGCGGAAGTTCCCCGTGATGATCGTCCACGGCGACCAGGACAAGTTGCTGCCGGTGGAGTGGGCGCGGGAGAACCGCGACAAGTACACCCGCGAGGGGCACGAGGTGCGCTACGTGGAGGTGCCCGGCCTCGGCCACGCCTGGGCGGCCGGGCAGGGGATCAACGAACAACTCTGGACGTTCTTCGAGCGCCACCCGCGGCGCTGAGTCAGCCGTAGGCCGGCGGCGGGCCGGGCTCGGGGGCCGGCGGCGACGGCGGGTGGACCGGGTGTGGGATGGCCGGGCTGCCGGGGTCGGTGCCGGGCCGCGGCGGCACCGATTCCGGTGGCATCGTCGGCGGGTCGATTGTCGGTTGTCCGGGTCCGGGCGTGCCCGGCGGGTGGAACGGGTTCATGTCGCCCTCCGAAAGCGGGTGGGAACGGACCGGGGTTTGCAATCCGTGTGCCGCCCCCTTGTTCACGGAGGAGATACGATGCTCGACATCACGACCGAACCGACCCGCGACGAGATGACCGACCACACCGAGCCCGGCCTGCCGCGGATGGTGTGCGAGACGCACGCCCACCTCGGCCCGCAGGCGACGCCTCAGCAGGTGTGCGACGCCATCAAGGCGAAGGGCGTCGAGACGACGGTCGAGGACGTGAAGGCGTGCTGGCCGGAGGGGGGCAAGCAGGGCGGGTGACGCCCGTTGTTTTCAGCCCGGAGGGCGTTTTGGTTAGCCCAGGGCGGAAGCCCTGGGCGGGCGACGGCGTGAATCGTGGGTGCAACGCCCCTGGGACACCGCCGACGCCGCCCAGGGTTTCCACCCCGGGCTAACCAAGACGCCCTCCGGGCTTCCGACCCGCGCTGGTACACTACCGGCATCCCCGCGGAGCCGTCCCGATGTCACAACCCAAACCCCTCGCCGGCTACACGTCGTACAAGGGTCTGCCGCAGCTCGCCGGCCTGTGCTCGGTCGAGGACGCCGCAAAGCCGGGGCTGTCGGTCGAGGAGTGCGTCCGTCGGCTGAAGCGGTTCCACTACGCCTTCCGCCGGCTGCACCACCTCCTGACCGCCCGCATCACCGCCGAGCCGGTCTACGAGCTGAAGACGGCGTTCGCGCACCACGCCCACTTGTGCGCCGAGCACGCCACCGCCCTGCGGACGCGCGTCGGCGAGATGCGCGAGCCGCCTCTGGGCCTGGAGGACGTGCCGCACCCGGCGCTGGAGGCGTTCTTCGACGAAATCCTCTGTGCGCCGACGACCGACGAACTGCTGAACGGCGTGTACCACGTCGCCATCCCAGCGCTCAGCTCGGCAACGTGGCAGTACATGGAGGACACCAACCCGCTGACCGACGCACCGAGCCGGCGCTTGCTGAAGTTCGCCCGCATCGAGTTAGAGGAGATGGGCGACTTCGGCATGTTCGCCACCGGCGTGCCGCACACCGAGCGGTCGCCAGCATCCACGGAAGTGTTGCGGCAACTTCTCGCGGCAGCGGGCGGGCTGGATGGAACCGTGGAAAGCCCACCCGCCGCGGCGGGTGGGCTTGCGCCCCCTCTGCCTCGGCGCTACTCCAAGACGCCCTACCAGTACGACCCCGTCCCGAAGCGCGACGAGCGGTTCACCGACCCGTGGAACCAGGGGGTGAACGCGGAGTCGTTCCTGTACGACGAGGCGAAGCCGGCGCGGGCCAAGGCGCTGATGATGCTCTACAAGCGGCTCCGCGAGATCGACGTGCCCGAGATGATGGCCGGCATCATCACCCAGACGCCCGGCAAGCCGTGGGGCTATTATCGCGACATGAGCCGCCAGTTGTGGGACGAGGCCCGCCACGCCATGATGGGCGAGGTCGGGTTCGTTGCCCTCGGCGTCGACTGGACGCAGGTCCGCGTCACGTTCAACTGGTCGTACCGCCTCAACACCGAGTGCAGCCCGATGGAGCGGCACGGCGTCCTGTACTTCATCGAGCAGGGTCTCATGCCGCGGACCGGCAAGCGCTACGAGTTCGAGGTGGCCCGCGAGAGCGGGTTGCCGCTGATGGCGACGCTCCAGGACTTCGACTGGGCCGACGAGGTGCTCCACTCGCAGATCGGCCGGCAGTGGTACGTGCCCGAGTTCGGCAGTCTGAAGGAGGCGCTCGACTACGGCGACAAGGCGTGGAGCGCGGTGCTGAGCAACTGGGCGACGGTGAAGGAGCAGGGCCTGACCGAGCACGCCAACTGGTGGCCGACGATTTACTCGCAGGCGTGCGCCGCGGAAGGAGTGGTGCCGGATGCGGACGTGCTGGCGTTCGCCACCACCTACGAGGGGACGCGGGCCGATTTGCAGCGGGTGGCGGGGGAATAGTGCCGCCGCTTGCGGCGTTGCAGGCCGCGGCCTGCAACGCCGCAAGCGGCGGAGCCGGTCACTCCTCCCCGTTCTTCGCCTCGGCGAAGTCGAGGTAGATGCGGGCGTTCGCGTTCTTCCCCAGCTCCTTGATCGCGGTCAGCTCCTCCAGCCGCAGCAGCGCCGGATGCGTGGTGAACGCGGACGCGGCCTTGCTCCGCTCCTCCAGCGCCGCCCGCTCCGCCTCCACGC
>DASPHQ010001165.1:0-6351 GCA_035629595.1 Urbifossiella sp.
CGACGTGAGGACGCGGTCGAGCAGGTCGAGCTCGGTGTTCAGCAGGGCGACGCCCTGGAGGCGGTCGCGCCCCTGCTCGGCGTCGGCGAGGGCGCGGTCGGACCAGAAGCCGAGGCCGCGGCAGCCGGACGCGATGGCGAGGTAGGCCAGCAGCCGCACCTGCTCGGCGTGCGGGCCGGCGCCGGCGTCCGCCGCGGGGTTGCCATCCGGGACGTGGTTCTGCAGCCACGTCCAGAACACCGGCCGCGTCCCGGCCAGCTGCCGGCGCTGGGCCAGCCAGTCGCCATACCGGCTGAGTTCGAGGCTGGTGAACAGCGGCCAGCGGTGGGCGCCGACCACGTCGAGCGTCTGGGAGTACGCCTGGAAGCCGTCCCACAGGTCGCCGCCGAGCGGCCGCCGGCGGTCGGCGTAGCGCACCTCCTTCGCCGACCAGTTCACCTTCGCCTCGTCGCGGTCGGTCAGGCCGCCGCCGAGGTCCCAGAACAGCACGTCGGACGCGACGAACTTGCGGCGGAAGGCGTCGATCAGCGGGTCGGCGGCGCCGGACGTGACGTGCGCCTCCTGCAGCGGCGGGGCCGACGGGATGACGAGCCACCCCTCGCGGCCGGCTTCATCCACCAGCGCCTGCGGGGAGTCGGCGGGGAGCCACACGGCGTCGAACCCGGCGGCGCGGAGGACGTGGAGCGGCGTGCCGCTGTGGCGGATGGCGCGGAAGAAGTGTTCCTTGCCGTCCACGAGGAGCTGGCCGCCGCGCTGCTCGACCTGCCGCAGCCGGCCGGCGGGCGTCGGGAACGGCAGCGGCTGGCCCTTCGGGTTCGCGGTCGGCACGCCGGGGGTCGTCGCCACCGGGGCCGGGGCGGCGCGGACGGGGCCGATTTCCAGGTCGTCTACCGAGATGTTCACGGGGCCGGGGCCGGTGTAGACGTTCAGGACCAGCCGGTCGATGTACGCGCCGTCGGTGTTCACCTCGCGGCCGACCCGCGCCCGCACCGCGGGGAGGTGCTTGCCCATCAATTCCGGCACGTTCTCGATGGTCAACTTCTCCCAGCCGGCGCGGGAGCGTTCGTAGGCCTTGCCGACGACGAGGAACGTCAGCAGCGCCTCGGGCCGGGCGGGGTCGCGCTCCTTCGGCAGCACCACGCGCGCCCGCAACTGCACGCCGGGGCGCGTGGCCTTCACCCACACGCTCGCGGTGAGCGCCGGCGACACCGGGGCCGGCGGCGTGTCGTACCCGTAGTGGACGAACGCGGCGTCGCCGGTGGCGGCGTCGAGGACGAGCTGGAGGTTCTCGCTGGTGGGGCCGCTCTTGAACGCCTGGTCGGAGACGGCGTGGGCCTTCACCTCGACCTTGACGTTGGCGTCGCCGCGGACGAGGACCGGGTCGCGGCCGGCGAACGTGTGGCGGTGGATGCCGTCGGTCTGGGCGAACAGCAGCGCGGCCCCGACCAGCAGGGCGGCGAACGGGGCGGCGGCGAAGGCCGTCACGCGGACGGTCATGCGGGACTCCCTCCGGTCCGCGTGGCGGACGCAACCGGGGGCTATACCGCCGGGTCGCGGGCGGCGGAAGCCGAACCCGCGACTCTCGGACCGGCCTCATTGGTTCCAGGGAAAGGGGGGACCCAGTCCCAGAAGCATTGAGTCAACTGGAGGAATCTATGTTGGAATGACGCCGCGGCGTGACGTACGACGCGGACCCTTGCCCCGTCAGGACTTGCGGCCGATCGCCGCGGACACGGGCCGGGTTTGGTATCAGCAGTACTTCGCCGCCTCCGCCCGGAAGCGCTCGGCCAGCGCCGCCGCACGCCGGTCGTACTCCGTGGCGTCGGCCCACGCCCGCCGCGGCTGCAGCACCGCGTCCGGCACGCCGTCGCAGCGCGTCGGCACCGCCAGCCCGAACGCCGGGTCGGCCTCGAACGGCACGCCCGCCAGCGCCCCCGTCAGCGCCGCCTTCAGCAGCGCCCGGGTGTGCGCCAGCGCCATCCGCCGCCCCACGCCCGGCGGGCCGCCCGTCCAGCCGGTGTTCACGAGCCACACCGGCGCCGCGTGCGCCTCCAACTTCGCCCGCAGCAGCTCCGCGTACCGCCGCGGCGGCAGCGGCAGGAACGGCTTCCCGAAACACGTGCTGAACTCCGGCGTCGGCTCCGTCACGCCCGCCTCCGTGCCCGCCACCTTCGCCGTGTAGCCGCACAGGAAGTAGTCCATCGCCTGCGCCGGCGTCAGCCGCGCCAGCGGCGGCAAGACGCCGAAGGCGTCGCACGTCAGGAAGAACACGTTCCGCGGGTGGCCGCCGCGGCCCGACGGCTCGCAGTTCGGGATGAAGTCCACCGGGTACGCCGCCCGGGTGTTCTCCGTCAGCGCCTGACTGCGGTAGTCCGGCTGCCGCGTCTCCGGGTCCAGCGGAACGTTCTCCAACACCGCCCCGAAGCGGATCGCGTCGAAAATCTGCGGCTCGCCGGCGCGGGTGAGGTTGATCGTCTTGGCGTAGCAGCCGCCCTCGATGTTGAACACGCCGTCGTCCGCCCAGCCGTGCTCGTCGTCGCCGATCAGGCGGCGGTCGGGGTCGGCGCTCAGCGTCGTCTTGCCGGTGCCGCTGAGACCGAAGAACAGCGCCACGTCGCCCGCGGCCCCGACGTTCGCCGAGCAGTGCATGCTCAGCACGCCGGCCTCGGGCAGCACGAAGTTCATCACCGTGAAGATCGCCTTCTTGATCTCGCCGGCGTAGTGCGTGCCGGCGACCAGCACCAGCTTGCGGGTGAAGTCGAGGGCGACCACGGCATCCGAGTTGGTGCCGTCGCGGGCCGGGTCGAACTTGAGGTCGGCGGCGTGGACGACGGTCCACTCGGGGGTGAAGTCGGTCAGCTCGCCGGGGCCGGGGCGGAGGAACAGGCACTGCGCGAACAGCGCGTGCCAGGCCCGCTCGGTGACGACGCGGAGCGGCAGCCGGTGGGCCGGGTGGGCGGCGGCGAACCCGTCGAAGACGAAGAGCTCGCGGTTCTGGAGGTACGCCTGGGCGAGCGCCGCGAGGCGGGTGAACGCGTCCGGGTCCATCGGCCGGTTCGCGGCCCAGTCCACGCGCGGCTCGGTGAGCTGGTCGCGGACGGTGAACTTGTCCTTGGGGCTGCGGCCGGTGCGGGGGCCGGTGCGGGCGGCGAACGCGCCCGGGGCGGCGAGCTCGCCCTCGCCGCGGCGGACGGCGTGCTCGACGAGCGCCGCGGCCGGCAGGTTGGCCCACACCCGACCCGGGTTGGCCAACACGAATCCGGCGGTCGAACCGACCATTCCACGCTCCGAAGTTTCAGCCGGGGGGGGCACCGTCACTATAGCGGGGGGCCGGCGGCCGGGTGGGTGGACGGAACATTCTCAACGCCTACCCGGGACGTTCACGCAATCCACACACGGGTTCTCCAGACTACGTGTGACCAAGAGTCTCCACCCGCCGCCGGTTCGCCCCGGCAACCGCCAGAGGTTTCATAGATGAAGCAGGCTCTGTCCTACTTCCGTCGCAATCGCCGGTCCGGCTTCACGCTGATCGAGCTGCTGGTCGTCATCGCCATCATCGCCATCCTGATCGGCCTGCTGCTGCCGGCCGTGCAGAAGGTCCGCGAGGCCGCCGCCCGCAGCACCTGCTCGAACAACATCAAGCAGATGGCCCTCGGCATCCACAACTACGAGGGCGTGTACGGCGTCATGCCGTCGGTCGGGCAGTGTGAGTCCGGGAACACGACCACGTACACCGTCCACGGCTGGTCGGTCCTGATCCTGCCGTACATCGAGCAGGGCGCCGTCTACAACCTGTTCGACGTGAGCTACAACCACTTCGCCGACGGGAACTACCGGAACGCCACCCTGAACGCCAAGTCGCGCGGCCGGGCCTACGACGACTCGGCCCACCCGAACGGGTTCCTCGCGGCGCAGACCAAGCTCAAGACGTACATCTGCCCGAGCACGCCGATCGGGAACGACGGCCGCGACCCGGTCAATCAGACGGGCGGGATCGACTACATGGCGGTTTCGCTCAGCGACATCATCTCGAACCCGGCGAACGGGGTCGTCGGCACCCGCGGCGGCGTGGCCGACCGGGTGGCGGGGGCCATGAACTGTGAAGGCCGGGCCATCAACGGCATCCAGGACGGCTCGTCGAACACCATCCTGCTGATCGAGGACGCCGGGCGGGCCTACCCGACCGTGGGCACCTACGGCGCCGGGTCCACCCGGTTCTCGGCGATGAACACCCCGGCCAATCCGGTCAACAACCCCTCGACGAACAACCGCCGCGTCTTCGCCTGGGCCGACCCCGACGCCGCGACCAACGGCATCAGCGGCCCGAGCCTTCAGACCGGCGGCGCCGGTCAGGCCCGGATCAACAACAACGCCAACCCCATCGGCGGCGGCACCGTGTGCCCGTGGCAGACCAACAACTGCGGGCCGAACGACGAGCCGTTCTCGTTCCACACCGGCGGGTGCATGGCGGCCATGGGCGACGGGTCGGTCCGGTTCTTCCGCGACTCGATCACGGCCGTCACCCTCAAGTGGATGGCCGGCGCCGAGGACGGCCAGACGTACAGCATCGACTGATGCGGGGTGCCCCCCGTTCCCTCCCGCGGGCCGGCGACTGCCGGCCCGCGGCTGTTTTCCTCACACCCACATTGGAACGACGCCGTGATGACACGTCTTCTCGTGCCGTTCGCACTGACCGTGACCGTTCTGACCGGGTGTTCGTCCACCCCGGCGCTGCGGCCCGAACCGTCGGAGGTGAAGGGCGTCCTCCTGCTCCCGAGCGGTCAACCGGCCAAAGACGTGACCATCCTGTTCCTGGCGACCGACGGCGACCAGATGCCCGGCGCCTACTCGATCAAGGACGACGGCAAGTTCACGGTGAAGCTCAACAGCGGGAAGTACACCTACGTGATGGAAGGGAAGAACGCCCTGCCCAAGTACACGGTGAACAACCCGGAGCACGCGGTGGAGATTCCGAGCGGCGGCATCCAGAACCTGACCATCAAGCTCGTGAAGTGACCCCCGCTTACCCCGTTTACCCGACCGGAACCGTTCCCGCCGCTGGCGGTGGTTCCGGTCGCACCTTTCCCGCGGCCGCTTCCGGCCGGTTGACCGTGCGAGTACCATAGGCGGTATGAGCGACTGGCACCTGGCCCGCGGCTTCCGCTACGCCGGCGTCGTGAGCGGCCTCCGCTCCGAGCCGAACCGCCGCGACGTGGCCGTCATCGTGTCCGACGCGCCCGCCGCGGCCGCCGGCGTGTTCACGCAGAACCGCGTCTGCGCCGCCCCCGTCCAGGTCAGCCGCGCCCGCCTGCCGCGCGCCGACGCCCGCGCCGTGGTCATCTGTTCCGGCAACGCCAACGCCTGCACCGGCGACCAGGGTCTCGCCGACGCCCGCCGTATGACCGAACTCGTCGCCCGCGATCTCGGCTGCAAGCCGGATCAGGTGCTCGTCGCGAGTACCGGCGTGATCGGCCGGCCGCTGCCGATGCCGGTGCTGGAGGCCGGCATCCCGAAGGCGGTGGCCGTCGCCGCCCCCGGCCGCGACGCGCTCAACGACGCCGCCCACGCCATCCTCACCACGGACACGGGCATCAAGGTCGCCACCCGCGTGCTGGAGCTGGCCGGCGGCGCGGTCACGGTCACCGGCTTCGCCAAGGGCGCGGCGATGATCGGCCCGAACCTCGCCACCATGCTCGGGTTCGTCCTCACCGACGCGGCGGTCGCGCCGGCCGACCTGCACGCCATCCTCAAGGCCGGGTGCGAGACGTCGTTCAACTGCGTCAGCGTGGAAGGACACACGAGCACGAACGACACCGTGTTCCTCCTCGCCAACGGCAGCGGCACCCCGCTCGCCGGTCACGACCTGGCGACGTTCCGCGACGCGGTCGGCGGCGTGTGCGCCGAGCTGGCGCGGAAGATCGCCATCGACGCGGAGGGGGCGAACCACCTCATCACGATCGACGTGGAGGGCTGCCGCACCGACGCCGAGGCGAAGCAGATCGCGAAGGCGGTGGCGGAGAGCGCCCTGGTGAAGACGGCGGTGTTCGGCCACGACCCGAACTGGGGCCGCGTCGTGTCCGCGGCCGGCTACGCGGGGGTGATGTTCGACGAGAAGGACTTGTCGCTGTGGATGGGCGACATGCTGCTGTACCGCGCCGGGACGCCGCTGCCGTTCGACGCCGCGTCCGCGTCCGGCTACCTGAAGCACAACCGCGACGTGCATTTCAAGCTGCGCCTGACGCACGGCCCCGGGCGGTGTACGTTCCACACCTGCGACCTGACCACCGAGTACGTGAAGCTGAACGCGGACTACACGACCTGACCCGACCTGCGAACACACCCGCCGCCTGA
>DASPHQ010001166.1:0-3729 GCA_035629595.1 Urbifossiella sp.
GAAGGGGTGGACGAGTCCGTCCGACTCCGGCGGCCACAAGCTGGAAGGCTCGTGGCGCTCCCACCAGGTGCCGATGGCCGACGTGAAGAAGGACAAGAGCCGGCTGAAGCTGCTCGAGGAGTGGATGCGCGGCTACAAGCCCGAGGAGCTGTTCGACGCCGCCGGCCGGTTCAGCCCGGAGTTGAAGGCGCTGTCGCCGGTGGGGACGCGGCGCATCGGATCGAACCCGCACGCCAACGGCGGGCAGCTGAAGAAGGCGCTGCGGATGCCGGACTTCCGCACCTACGGCGTGAAGGTCGAGAAGCCGGGCACCACGGAGGCCGAGAACTGCAAGCCGCTCGGCAACTTCCTCCGCGACGTGATGAAGCAGAACATGCAGAACTTCCGCGTCTTCGGCCCGGACGAGAACACGTCGAACAAGCTGCAGGCCGTGTACGAGGTGTCGAAGAAGCTGTGGCTCAACGAGTACTTCCCGGAGGACGCCGACGGCACCGAGCTGTCCCCCGACGGGCGGGTGATCGAGATGCTGTCGGAGCACACCCTGGAGGGGATGCTGGAGGGGTACGTGCTGACCGGCCGGCACGGATTCTTCAGCACGTACGAGGCGTTCGCCCACGTCATCGGGTCGATGTTCAACCAGCACGCCAAGTGGCTGACGATCTGCAACCACCTGTCGTGGCGGGCGAAGGTGCCGTCGGTGAACCTGCTCATCACGAGCACGGTGTGGCGGCAGGACCACAACGGCTTCACCCACCAGGACCCCGGCTTCCTCGACCTGGTGGTGAACAAGAACGCGGGCGTGACCCGCATCTACCTGCCGCCGGACGTGAACTCGCTGCTGTCGGTCGCGGACCACTGCCTGCGGAGCGAGAACTACTTCAACGTGATCGTGTCCGACAAGCAGAACCACCTGCAGTACCTGAGCATGGACGACGCCATCGTCCACTGCACGAAGGGGCTGAGCATCTGGGCGAAGGCGAGCACCGACCAGGGGGGCGAGCCGGACGTGGTGATGGCCTGCGCCGGCGACATCCCGACGAAGGAGGCGCTCGCCGCCACGGACATGCTCCGCAAGGAGTTCCCCGACCTGAAGCTGCGGTTCATCAACGTCGTGGACCTGTTCAAGCTGCAGCCGGACACCGAGCACCCGCACGGCCTCACGGACAAGGACTTCGACAGCCTGTTCACGACCGACAAGCCGATCATCTTCGCGTTCCACGGCTACCCCTGGCTGATCCACCGGCTGGCGTACCGCCGCAAGAACCACCCGAACCTGCACGTGCGGGGGTACAAGGAGAAGGGGAACATCAACACGCCGCTGGAACTGGCGATCCAGAACCAGATCGACCGGTTCACGCTGGCGATGGACGTGATCGACCGCGTGCCGCGGCTCAAGGTGGCCGGCGCGCACGCGAAGGAGAAGTTCCGCAACGAACAGATCGCGTGCGTGAACTACTCGCACGAGCACGGCGTGGACAAGCCCGACGCGGCCGGCTGGAAGTGGCCGTACTGACGGCGGAGCGGCAAGGGGCAAGGGGCATGGGGCGAGTGACAACCCAGCCCAGCCCCGGACCGCCCGCTGACTTCATCTCGCCCCTTGCCCCATGCCCCTTGCCACTATGGCAAACGCCGTCCTGGTCCTGAACGCCGGCTCGTCCAGCCTGAAGTTCGCGGCGTTCCCGGCCGCGGGCGGCGACGCCCTGCTGCGCGGCAAGGTCGAGGTCACGAGCGACCACGACGCGGCGCTGGGAACCGCCCTCGACCGCTGCCGGGCCGACCTCGGGGGGGAACGGCTCGTCGCCGTCGGCCACCGGGTCGTCCACGGCGGGGTGCGGTTCGCGGCGCCGGTCCGCCTCGACGCCGTGGTGCTGGCCGAGCTCGACGACCTCGTGCCGCTCGCGCCGCTGCACCAACCGCACGGCCTCGCCGCCGTGCGCGCCGTGACGCGGCTCGCGCCGGAGTTGCCGCAGGTCGCGTGCTTCGACACGGCGTTCCACCGCTCGCAGCCGGAGGTGGCACAGCGGTTCGGCCTGCCGCAGCGGTTCCACGACGCCGGCGTGCGCCGCTACGGCTTCCACGGCCTGTCCTACGAGTACGTCGCGTCCGTGCTTCCGACCTTCGATCCCGCCGCGGCCGCCGGGCGGACGATCGTGGCGCACCTCGGCAACGGCGCGAGCCTGTGCGCGTTGCTCGGCGGCAAGAGTGTGGCGACGACGATGGGGTTCACGCCCACCGACGGGCTGCTGATGGGCACCCGCTGCGGGGCGATCGACCCCGGCCTGCCGCTGTACCTGATGAGACACTACGGGATGACCCCGGACCACGTCGCGCACCTGTTCGACTTCGAGTCCGGCCTGCTGGGCGTGTCCGGGGTGTCGGCCGACATGCGCGAGCTGCTGGCGAGTGCCGACCCGCGCGCGGCCGAGGCCGTCGAGCTATTCGTGTACCGGATCAGCCGCGAAATCGGCTCGCTCGCCGCGGCGCTCGGTGGGCTCGATGCGCTGGTCTTCACTGGCGGCATCGGCGAGAACGCGGCGACAGTCCGCGAGCGGGTCTGCGCCGCGACCGCGTGGCTCGGACCGGTGCGGACGCACGTGATTCCGACGGACGAGGAGCGGATGATCGCCGACCACACCCGCCGGGTGCTCGGCCCGACCGGAGCAACGCCATGAGCGACCCCACGACCCGGCCGGGCGCAGGCCTCGTCCCGATCTCCGACGAGAAGGCCGTCTTCGAACTCCTCGCCAAGTCCGTCATGGGGCTGTGGGACACGGTCAACACGCTGACGCGGCTGCGGCCGACGCGGCGGGAGCGCTACCGGGTGACGGTCTTCGGGTCGGCCCGGGTCGCCGCCGACCACTGGGTGTACGGGGCCGTCCGCGACCTGGCGGCCGAGCTGACCCGCCTCGGCTGCGACATCGTGACCGGCGGCGGCCCCGGGCTGATGCAGGCCGCCAACGAGGGCGTGAAGCTCGCCGACCCGGACGGGACGCACCGGAAGTCGGTGGGCATCCGCGTCGAGCTGCCGTTCGAGCAGGGCGTGAACGAGTTCGTGACCGACGCCCACGACCACCAGACGTTCTTCACACGGCTCCACCACTTCGTCCTGGTGTCGGACGCCTTCGTGGTGGCGCCTGGCGGCATCGGCACGGCGCTGGAGGCGCTGATGGTGTGGCAGCTTCTCCAGGTGCGGCACCTGCGCGACACCCCGCTCATCCTGGCCGGCCACTTCTGGGACGGCCTGCTGGCGTGGGCGAAGGACGCGATGCTGCGGCCGGACATCCCGCTCGTGAGCCCGACCGACCTGGACATCCCGGTGGTGCTCACCGACGGCCCGGCGATCGTCGCCGCGGTCCGCGAGCACCACGCCCGCTGGCTGGCCCGGCAGGGCGCCCCGGCGTAGCCCCGCGACACGACACCACACGAGGCACAGCGATGGGGAAGGCGAAGCCGGCGGCCGCGGCGAAGAACCCGCTGGAAATCCTCCAGGCGTACGGGTGCGGATCGATCCCGTTCTCCGGCGGGAACGACGGCCTGTACGAGCGGCGGCTCGTCTTCGACCACGCCATCGAGCCGAACAAGGCTACGCCGCGGGAGCAGTTCGAGGCGCTCGCGGCGGCCGTGCGCGACGTGCTCACCCAGCGCTGGGTCGAGACCGCCGCCCGCTACGACACGGCGAACCCGAAGCAGGTCTACTACCTGTCGATGGAGTTCCTCATCGGCCGGTCG
>DASPHQ010001167.1:0-6314 GCA_035629595.1 Urbifossiella sp.
CGCGGCCGCACTGGCACCGGTTCTTCGCCACACTCGACGACCTCGGCCCGGCCGAACTCGGCCGCCGCTGGCGCGACGCCCAGCACCTCATCCGCGAGAACGGCGTCACGTACAACGTCTACGGCGACCCGCGCGGCATCGCCCGGCCGTGGCAGCTCGACCCCGTTCCGCTCCTGATCCCGCCCGCCGAATCCGCCTACCTCGAAGCGGGCCTTCTGCAACGCGGCCGGCTCCTCGAACAGCTGCTCGCCGACCTGTACGGCCCGCAGCGGCTGCTGCGCGACGGGCTGATCCCGCCCGAACTCGTCTACCCGAACCCCGGCTTCCTCCGCCCGTGTCACGGCATCAAGGTGCCGGGCGGGCGGTTCCTCCACCTGTACGCCGCGAACCTCGGCCGCGGGGCCGACGGCCACTGGCGCGTCCTCGGCGACCGCACGCAGGCGCCGTCCGGCGCCGGGTACGCGCTCGAGAACCGCATCGTCATGACGCGGACGCTCCCCGAGGCATTCCGCGACTGCCGCGCCCACCGGCTCGCGCTGTTCTTCCAGACGTTCCGCGACACGCTGCGATCGATCGCCCCGCGGAACCGCGACAACCCCCGCGTCGTGCTGCTGACGCCGGGGCCGTTCAACGAGACGTACTTCGAGCACGCCTACCTCGCCCGCTACCTCGGCTACACGCTCGTCGAGGGCGGCGACCTGACGGTCCGCGACAACCGCGTGTTCCTGAAGGTGCTCGGCGGACTGCAACCGGTGGACGTGATCTTCCGCCGCCTGGACGACGATTTCTGCGACCCGCTGGAGTTGCGCCCCGACTCGTTCCTCGGCGTACCCGGGCTGACGCACGCGGTCCGCAGCGGGAACGTCGCCGTCGCCAACGCCCTCGGCACTGGCGTGCTCGAGACGCCGGCGCTCCTGGCGTACCTGCCGCGCCTCTGCCGCGAGTTGCTGGGCGAGGAACTGCGGCTCGAATCGGTGCCGACGTGGTGGTGCGGCGAGCCGGACGCGCTGCGGTACGTCCTCGACCACATCGACGCCGTCGTCGTGAAGCCGGCGTTCGCCGCGACCCGGATGGAGCCGGTGTTCCCGGCCGACCTGTCCGCCGCCGACCGGGCCGCGCTCGTGTCCCGGCTGCGCGCCCAGCCGCGGGACTTCGTGGCGCAGGCGCGGCTCGACCTGTCCACGGCGCCGGTGCTGGTCGGCGGCGCGCTGGTGCCGCGGAAGATGGTGCTGCGGACGTACCTGGCCGCCGACACCGAGGACGGGGCGGGCTTCACCGTGATGCCCGGCGGGCTGACGCGGGTGAGCGCGGCGGCGGACGCGATGGTGGTGTCGATGCAGCGCGGCGGTGGGAGCAAGGACACGTGGGTGCTCGCGGCCGGCGCGGTGAGCGAGTTCAGCCTGCTGAACACCGGCGCCCGCGTCGAGCTGACCCGCGCCGGCGGCGACCTGCCGAGCCGGGCCGCGGACAACCTGTTCTGGCTCGGCCGCTACGCCGAGCGCGCCGAAGGCACGACGCGCCTCCTCCGCGGCATCGTCGTGCGGCTCGCGGAGCGGAGCGGGCTGGCGGAAACGCCCGAGGTGCCGGCGCTGTTCCACGCCCTGAGCCTCGGTGCCGACCTGCCGCCGCACGTGGACCGCGAGAGCCCCGAGGCGCACGTCCTGCGGGTCGTCTTCGACGCCGCCCACGCCGGTAGTCTGGGTTCCACGGTCCGCTCCGTCCGCCGGCTCGCCGGGATGGTGCGCGACCGGATCAGCATCGACATGTGGCGGGCGCTGAACGGCCTCGCCGACTTCCCCGCCGACCCGGCCCACTACGGCGACGACGGCCCGACCCCGGCCGACGTACTCGACCTGCTGAACCGCACCGTGCTGACGCTGGCCGCGTTCGGCGGCCTGGCCGTGGAGAGCATGACGCGCGGCGAGGGCTGGCGCTTCCTCGACCTCGGGCGGCGGCTCGAGCGCTCCCTCCACACGATCGCCCTGCTGAACGGCACGGTGACGCACCCGACGGCCCAGGACGGCCCCGTCCTCGACGCGATCCTGGAGGTCGCGGACAGCGGCATGACCTACCGCCGCCGCTACCTCGGCAGCCTGCGGGCGGAGGCGGTACTCGACCTGCTGCTGTTCGACGAGTCGAACCCGCGGTCGCTGGCGTCGCAGCTCGTCGCGCTGGAGGACGACGTGAACAACCTGCCGCGGCCGACGCGCACCGCCGGGCGGGCGCCGGAGCAGCGGTTCGCGCTGGCGGCCCTCAGCTCGGTGCGGATGGCCGAACCGGAAAAGCTGGCCGCGGTCGTGGACGGGACGCGGCCGGAACTGGGGCTCGTGCTGGAGCACGTCGGCGGCTGGCTGCCGGTGCTGTCCGACGCGATCACGCTGCAGTACCTCACGCACCTGCAACCGTCGCGGCACCTGGCGTCGCCCGACCCGGTCCGGCGGACCGCGGCGGAGAGCGGGGACCGGTTGTGAACGGGCGGCCGAGCGGGGTCGCGTCAGCGCCCCGTGCGAACCCGGAGCTTGAAGTATTGGGTTTGCACGGGGCGCTGACGCGACCCCGCTCTCTTTCTGGTCCGTCCCATGCGTTACCACATCTCGCACACCACGACCTACGCCTACGCCGAGCCGGTGTCGCTGT
The DNA here is from genome assembly GCA_035629595.1 of Urbifossiella sp. Lineage (GTDB taxonomy): Bacteria > Planctomycetota > Planctomycetia > Gemmatales > Gemmataceae > Urbifossiella. The sequence continues at coordinate 2,638 of DASPHQ010001167.1, forward strand.
GCCAGAACGTCGCGCACCTGGTGCCGCGGGCGTGTCGCCGGCAGCGCGCCGAGGCGCCTGTCCTCAGCATCACCCCCGACCCCGCGGTGAGCGACGACCGGGTCGACTACTTCGGCAACCCCGTCTGCTACTTCACCGTCCAGGAGCCGCACAAGGAGCTGACGGTGAGCGTCGAGCACCGCGTGACCGTGACGCCGGAACCGGTGCCGACGCACGCGCCGCCGTGGGAAGCGGTCCGCGACGGGCTGCCGCGGAACAACGATCCCGTCTGGCGCGACGCCTACCAGTTCGCGTTCGGGTCGCGGTTCGTCTCCGCCGACCCCCGGTACGCCGACTACGCCGCCGCGTCGTTCGCCCCCGGCCGGCCGGTCATCGCCGCCGCGCTGGACCTGATGCGCCGCGTCCACGTCGATTTCGTGTACGACCCGCGGGCCACGACGCTCGCCACGCCGGTCGCCGAGGTGTTCGAGACGCGCCGCGGCGTCTGCCAGGACTTCGCCCACGTCACCCTCAGCTGCCTCCGGTCGGTGGGGCTGGCGGCGCGGTACGTCAGCGGCTACCTCTCGACCGTGCCGCCGCCGGGGAAGGCCCGGGTGGTCGGGGCCGACGCCACCCACGCCTGGGTGAGTCTGTTCTGCGGCGACGCCGGGTGGGTGGACCTCGACCCGACCAACGACACCGTCCCGGGCGACCGGCACGTGCTGCTGGCGTGGGGCCGCGACTATGAGGACGTGAGCCCGCTCAAGGGCGTGATCCTGGGCGGCGGACCGCACACGGTGAAGGTCGCGGTGGACGTGAAACCCCTCGGAGAGTGAGGAGAGGGGAGTGAGGAGAAGTGCAGAACGCTTCTCCTCACTCCCCTCTCCTCACTCCTCACTGCCGCCCGGCCCACACCGTGTCGTGGATGAACCGCAGCTTCGCCATCGCCCGGTCCGTCAGGACGAACGGGTAGGCGTCCGACAGGCCGAGGCCGCGGTTCAGGTTGTTCAGCATGTACGTCAGCGGGAACCAGCTCTCCATCAGGTCGGTGAACGGCTCGAACTCGTCGTCCAGCGGGTCGGGGATGGCCCGCAGCGCGGGGTCGCCCGGCCGCGGCGGCCGCAGCCGCACGCCGCACGCGGCGGCCGTCTCGAGCGAATCGACGATGTGGAGGTAGTGCGCCCACGTCTCGGCCCAGTCCTCCCACGGGTGGACGCTAGCGTAGGCCGACACGAACCGGTCGCGCCAGTCGGCCGGCGGGCCGGCGTCGTGGTGCCGCTGCAGCGCCGCGCCGTAGTCCTCGCGGTCGTCGCCGAACAGGTCGCGGAAGTCGGCCAGCCGCGGCGTGTCGTTCACCAGCCGGTCCCAGTAGTAGTGGCCGCTCTCGTGGCGGAAGTGGCCGACCAGCGTCCGGTACGGCTCGCCGAAGTGGGCCCGCACCCGCTCGCGCTCGGCGTCGTCGGCCTCGGCGATATTCAGTGTGATGACGCCGTCGGCGTGCCCGGTCAGGACGCGCGGCACGGCGGCGTCGGGGCGGTCGGCCTTGAACTCGAACGCCAGCCCGTGTTCCGGGTCGTCGTCCTTCGTGACCAGTGGCAATCGCAGGGCGAGCAGCGTGTAGACGAGGCGGCGCTTGGCGACCTCAAGCTTGTACCACTTCTCGTGGTGGCCCGGCACGTCCAGGTCGGGGATGACGCTCGTCAGCCGGCACGACAGGCACAGCGGGTCCGGGTCGTCGGCGGGGACGGCCCAGTTGCACACGTTGTTGGTCACGTAGTTCGCGCACAGCCGGTACGCCGGCGCCGAGCGGGCGATGGGCGACGTGAACCGCCCGGCGCCGGCGGGGTCGAGCGAGCCGACGACGCGGAGGTCGGGGAGGAACGCGAGGGGGTGGTTGCAGGCCACGCAGCGGACGTTCTCGAAGAACACCAGCTGCCGGCAGTGGTCGCAGCGGAAGACTTTCATGGGTGCCCGGTGGGTAATGCTCCGCCGCCCGCGATGCGAACACCGTGCCGGCAAGTTGTACGGGATCGACGGTGCCGGGTGGGGCGGGGATTTCCCCGGAGGAAGCGCGAAGTCCGCAGGTGCGCCCCGCACGGGGACCGGATAGGATCAGTGGTGAGTCGATCCGGCCGGGTTCCGAACCGAGGGGGATGTCGTGGGGAAGGGGAACAACTCGCAGGGCAAGGAGAAGAAGAAGCCGAAGAAGGACGCGAAGGCCGCGCCGGTGAAACCGGTCACGCCGCCGAAGAAGAAGTGACGGCGCCGTATAATGCGGGTGCGGGGGTGGAGTAGATAGTCAACTCGTCGGGCTAATCCCCCGAAGCCGTGGGTGCGACACCCACCCCCCGCGCTCCCTTTCTTCCGGCATCGCCCGGAACGAAAACGGGTCGCAACCCGTCAGTTGCGACCCGTGTCGAGAGCCACCTTCGCGGGCGTCGGAGCCTCCGGGCACGAGTAATCCCTCCGACCGCTACCGGCCCCGCAGCTTCAACGCTACGAACCCATCGCACGAGCCTGTCGCCCGTACCCCGGCACCTTGGTTGCGATTCTCGCTGTCGCGGCCCCGGCCGGGGCCGTCAGATAGCGGAGTACGACCATGTCCGAGGCCGAGGCCCGCCTCCACGCCCTCCTGCTCGTCGAGCTGCTCACCGCGATGGCCGCGGACTTCGACCTCGCCGGGGACGAGGAGCGACCTGTTCCGACAGCTGCCGCCGCCTGACAGTGAGTCAGACTACTTGCTGTCGCCCGTGAGCCACTTGGCGATGGCGGCTGCGCCGTCATCAGCAGGAGGAGCCTGGGGCTCGGCCGCGGGCGTCGGCGCAGCCGACTTCCGGGCCTTCCACTCGGCGTACCAGCCGGCGGTGGAGGAGCGGAGTGCGAAGCTGGTCGGGGTGGTCGTCTGGGGGCGGAATGTGGCGGGCCGGGAGTGGACGGTGTTCATGGACCTACAGGATGGGGAGGGAGGTGGCGGCTGAGGTGCCGCCAATCAAGTGTAGCACACGCGGGTGACCAACACAACGCCCGCGCGGTGAGGGGCCGGGGATGCGTTCGAGCAGACAGGGGTCGAGTACCGGGACGACCGCGGCCCGGCACCGACATGCACTCACTGGTTCGCCCCGGGCGTCGGGGAGGTGAGATCCGCGGTGGGCAACGCGGTCGTCGAGCTAAAGTCGTTCACCCCGGGCAAGGGTTGAGGTGGGTCGTGGTAAAGCCGGCGGCGGCCTGACGCCTTCCCACCGTTCGCGTCGAAATGGTATCCAGGTTGCACTGGTGGTCGGGCCGTCGCCCAACCACCGGAGCTGCATCATGGCCGAGTCGAAGAAGCGGAGCCCGTCGGGGTTGCTGTCGGAGGCGGCGAAGAAGGCCGGGAAGGCGGTCGGGGACGCCGCCAAGATGGCCGTCGGGAAGGAGCCGGCGCGCGGCTCGAAGTCCCCCGCCGGGAACCTGTCGGAGGCGGCGAAGAAGGCCGGCCGGGCGGTCGGGGACGCGGCCCGGGCGGTCGTCGGGGTGCGGCCCAGCCGGGTGAAGAAGTCGGGGTCGAAATAAGCGGGCCGACCGACACCTGGAGGTCGGCGTGAATCGTGAGGGCGGTCGCCCCCCTCTTCTTGTGCGACCCGCCGGTCGGCGGGACGGCACACGAGGGGGCGCGGATGGGTGACGAGCCGTCGGCTGGAAAAGGCCGCGTGAGGCGGAAG
>DASPHQ010001168.1:0-4440 GCA_035629595.1 Urbifossiella sp.
GCGGCTTGAAAGACCGCAAAATGCAACGTGCCCTCATGCAGTTCTTCAAGCCCGAGAACTACTTCACGGTCCGCGAGGCGCTGATCGAGGTGGGGCGGGCCGACCTGATCGGCGGGTGCGAGGGGCTGATCCCGGCTCACCCGCCGAAGGAGGCGATCGAGGCCCGCCGGCGAGACGCCCAGCGATCGGTCGAGGGCGACCACTACCACACCGTCGCCAACCCCGCCAAGGGCGAGGAGCCGGGGGAGCGCGGCGCGGGGCCGCCGAGACCGACGGGCTACCGGCCGGGGCGGAAGTCACAACAGCGCCGGAAGAAACGGTGATCCGATGCAGGACGAGCGTCAGTCCGACACGGTCGACGACCTCACCGTCGGCGGGCCGCCCCTCTGGCCGGTCAGGGTCGACGCCGCCGGCCGGACTCACCGGGGGAAGGTCCGGCCGGACAACCAGGACAGCTTCCACGTCGCCCGGTTCGGCCGGTTCTTTCAGACCGTCACATCGAGCCTGACGGACCCCCAGGCGTTGGAGGAGTTCGAGAACATCGGCTATGCGTTCAGCGTTGCCGACGGACTGGGCGGCCACGCCGCCGGCGAGGTCGCCAGCCGCCGGGCGGTCGCGCTACCTCGGCCGTCCGAATCTTGCGGACCTCCGCGAGGTGGGCGTCGGCGATCTGCCCGCACCCGACGACCGCCACCCGGAGCTTGCCCGAATCCATAGTCCCCTTACCTTTTCGCCCAGGTCACCCGGCCCGCGGGGCGGCCAGTCGATCGCGGTACAACCCCTCGTACGTCGCGGCCATCCGGTCGAGGGTGTACCCCGCCTCGAACGTCTGCCGCCCGACCCGGCCGAGCCGCCCGGCGAGGGCCGGGTCGCCGAGCAGTCGGGCCAGGGCGGCGGCGGCGGCCGCCTCGTCCCCCGGCGGGAACAGCAACCCACTCGCGCCGTCGGACACGACCGCCGGGATGCCGCCGACCGCGGCGGAGGCGACCGGCACCCCCGCCCGCCACGCCTCCAACAGCGAAACCGGGAAGCCCTCCGACCGACTGGTGAGAGCGAACACGGTCAAGATACCCAGGACCGCTTCCGGCCGGGGGTGGTAGCTGAGGAAGTGGGTGCGGTCGGCCAGGCCGACCTCCCGGGCCACCTCCTCCAGGCGGCCCCGCTCCGGCCCGTCTCCCACCAGAACCAGGTGAACCCCGGGGAACCCGGCCCGGAGCCGAGCCACGGCCCGGATCAGCAAGTCCTGCCGCTTCACCTCGACGAGCCGGCCGACGGTCCCGACCACCGGGGCGTCCGCCGGGATGCCGAGCGACGCCCGGACGGCGTGCGGGTCGGGCAGCCCCGGCCCCGGGTGGAGCGAGATGCCGTTGGGGACGACCAGCACCTTGCCCCGGGGTACGGTCCGCCACCGGGTGACGGCGGCGGCAATTTCGTCGGACACGCAGCAGAATCGGTCCACGGACCGGGTGGCGGATCGGAAGACGAGGCGGGCCTTGAGGGCCGCGAGGCGTGACCCGAGGCGGGCGAAGTGGTTGCCGTGCTCCGTGTGGACGACCGGGACCCCGAGGGAGCGTGCGGCCGGCCCGAGGTACCAGGCGGCCCCGATCTGGTGGGTGTGAACGACGTCCGGCCGCAGCCAGGCGAGGGCCTCGGCGGCCCGGGCGACATACGCCTGGTCCCGACCCGGTGGCTTGTCCAGGCTAACGACCTTGGCCCCGGCGGCCTCGGCCTCGGCGGCGAGTTGCCCCGGGGCCTCGACGCACACCACGCTGACCCGGTGGCCGGTCCGCACGCTCTGGCGGACGAGGCCGAGGACCAGGCGCTCCAGCCCGCCCACGTCGAGCGTCAGGACACCGTGGACGGTGTGCAGCGGCGACCCCATCACTGCTCCACCCCGGCCTTGGGCGGGTCACTGACCAGGCATGCGGCGGGGGCGGGGAGCACGTCGGAAAGGCCGCCCGCGGCGGGCGTGGGCGCCCGACCCGTCCGACCCCGCACCTCCACCCTGCTCTTGATGCGGAGGAACGGCTTCTCAACCAGCCAGTAGGACGCGAACGCGAGCAACCCCGCCAGGATCATGTTTTGGGGGAACCGGGCGTACCACCACTCGCAGTGGGGGTTGAGAAACGGCTGCTGCCAGAGGTACAGGCTGTAGGACCCAACCCCGACCGCGACCATCGCGCGGGCCTCCAGCCACCGGGGCGCACGGCGGGCGGCGGCCCAGACCAGGACCCCGAGGGTCAGCGCGACCACTGTCGGTTCTACCAGGATCTTCAGTTTCCCGGACAGGCGCCCGGCGCCCAAGCCAGCGACGAGCAGGACGAAGGCCGCGGGCCACCACCAGGCGAGTGCGTCAAGGGTCCGGAATCCGGCCGGTGACCGGGCGAGTATCGCCACCAGACACCCGGCCGCGATGGAGTCGAGTCGGGTGAACGTCCACAGGTCGGTCATCCGGGCTTCGGCCGGCCACCAGACGACAACAGCCAGGCGAGCCAGTGGGCCGAGGGCGAGTGTTCCCGCGAGGACGCCCGGCAGCGCCCGCCGGGGTACGACGAGGAACGTCACCGGCCAGATGAGGTAAAAGTGCTCCTCGACGGACAGGCTCCAGAGGTGCCCGAGCTCCCAGGCCGGGTGTGGCACGAAGTTCATCGTGTACGTGACCGCCGCCGCCCAATCCCATAACGAGGGGTGCGTGAGGCCGTACCCGCTGAGGGCCGCGACAAAGACCATGAAGCAGACGTAGGCCGGGACAATGCGGAAGGCCCGGCGCAGGTAAAACCCTCCCAGACTCGTTCGGCCGGTCTGCTCGTGTTCTCGCAGCAGGAGTGTGGTGATCAGGAAGCCACTGAGAACGAAAAAAATATCCACGCCCGCGCTGCCGACTGAACCCAACTGGTGAAGTGGGCCGAGCGAGGGGAAGTTAGTCGTGCGGTGGGAGTGGGCCAAGCAGACGAGCAGGACCGCCACGGCGCGCAAGCCGTCGAGCGCGGGGATGCGGCCCCGCGACAGCCAGACCGGCTCAGGACTAACACGGGATCCCCACACGCGCATCCAGCCTCCAAGTGGTACTGACACAAACTCGGCAATACACGGCTCTCGATCGAGGCACTTTCGAGGGTTATCCCAGTGGTTCTAACGGGTCACGGGTTCAAGGCCGCGGTCGGTGACGACAGGAGATCGGGTGACGCGAACGCGGCCCGATTCACTTGCGATCCAGCGACCGACCTTAGCGACGCATCTGCCCCGGAGGTGACTTGGCCGCCGTGCGTGTCCTGAGGAGACTCCGGTACGGCCGAAGACACTATCAACGGCCGGCGGAGAAACAGTATCGCGTAGACGGCCCCGAACAGAACCGTGTACAGGGCCGTGTACACGACTAACTTGGTCCAGTTGTCCACCGGGAACGTCCCGAGCATGACCCACAGGACGACGGCGGGGAGTAGGGAGCACAGAAATGCCGGGGCGATCGAATACCCGACGTACTCCCAGACCCCGACCCCCACAAGCCGGCATCCCTGGACCAGGGGCGCGACGCCTCGCAACAGGACCGCGGGGACGGCCACGGCCCAGCCGACTCCTTGGAGACCGTAGACCGGACAGATGGCGGCCACGCCGATGCAGACGGCAGTGGCGTCCAGGATCGAGAACAACGCCAGAGCCCGGTGCTGTCCGGCCGCGATCACCATTCCCTTCGTGATGTGCTGGGTTCCGGACAACAGCTCACCCACCGCGATCACGGCCAACAGGCCGGCGGCGGGCGCCATCGCCGCCCCGACCCAGAGGTGAATCAGGGGGCCGCCGAGTACGATCAGTAACGACGTCAACAGCACCGCCATCGCCGCCGCGACACGCCCCCCCTCGAGGAACAACCGCCGCTGCGCGTCCACCCGCCCCGTGGCGTACAGCGAGGTCGCGTACGGGGTCAGTACCCCGGTTACGGCGACCAGGGCCGCGGTGACGGCTCCGAGGAGGCGTTCCGCGACGGAGAACGGTGCCGTCCACATCACGCCCAGGACGACCCCGATCAGGAGGATCGTGAACTGCCGCCGGCTCACCACCGCGACGTTCGCGACGAGGTTCCAACTCCCGAAGTGGAACAACTCCCGCAGGGAGTCCTTCGTGAGGTACCTCGGGTGGACCCGCAACCCCGGAACGGCCCGGTAGCAGAGCAGTCCTTTCGCGACGCACGTGCCCGTGGTAACACCCACCGCGATCCAGGCGAGCGCCGGCATGTCCTCGGGCGACCTGACCAGGGCGAACGTGAGGCCCGTCCGGAGGACGACGGCGGGTATGTCGATCATGTTGAGCCAGTCGAACCTCTGACAGCCCCAGAGGGTGGCGTCAAAGCCCGTCGAGACCAGAAACAGGGCGAGTTGCACCGCCACCAGTTGAAGCGCGAGATGAACCGCCTCGTGCTGCGCCGGGGGGATCTCGAACACA
>DASPHQ010001169.1:0-7599 GCA_035629595.1 Urbifossiella sp.
AGGCGGACCTTGTGCTCCTCGACGCTCGGGTTGAGCGCCTGGGTGTGGACGACGGCGGTGCCGGCGCGGAACTCGGCGGTGACGGAGCGGCCGGCGAGGGCGTCGCCGCGCGGCCGGAGGGCGACGACGAACTCGTTCGGCGCCCCCGGCTGGACGGACTCCGGACGGGTGACGGTCACCTCGGCCGGTCGCGCCTTCGCGGCGGCGTCGGCGGCGCGCTCGGCGGCGACCCAGGCGGCCAGCGCCTCCTCGGTCGTCCGCTTCGCGGCGGCGTAGTTGGTCTCGGCCGCGCGCTGCCGCATGGCGACGGACGTGGCGATGTTCTCGGCCCGCTTGGCCTCGGCGTAGGCGGCGTCGGCCGGGGCGCGCTCGGCGGCGGCGCGGTCGTTCAGCCGGCTCATCGGGATCAGCGCCGCGGGGACGATCGCCCACACGGCGGCGGCGACGGCCCACCGCCCCCACACCCGCTCGCGGGCGGCGGACTTGGCGGCGGACGACGGCACCGCGTCGGTCGGGGGGACGAAGCGGACGTGCGGAAACGAGTGGCGGGCGGCCTTGGCGAACAGGCCGGCGGCGCGGGCTTCCTCGGCGCGGGCGGCGGCGCAGGGCGCGCAGGTGGTCAGGTGCGCGTCGAGGTCGGCGGCCTGGGCGGGGTCGAGGAGCCCGTACAGGTGGTCGAGCAACAGGGGGTGGCAGTCATTGCACCGCATCGGCTACCGTCCTCCCCCCTGGGCGTCAGGGGTGGTCCTTTCGGGGCGGGCTCGGCCGCGTCCCCCCGTTGCGAGTCGGGGCCGCGGCGGGTTCCGCCCGCGTGGTCTGGTCGAGTCACCCCGGCGGCTCGGCGTCCGGCCCGGCCTCGGGGTTGAGCACCTTGCGGAGCTTCTGCAGCGCCGCCCGCATCTGCGTCTTCACGGTGCCCACCGGGGCGCCGCGCTGCTCGGCGATCTGCTCGTAGGTCAGCTCGCCGTTCTGCCGCAGCAGGAACACCTCGCGCTCCTCGGGCCGCAGCCGGGCGAGGGCGTCGCGCAGCTGCTTCAGGGTCTCGCGGTCCTCGAGCGAGTCGCCGGGGGGGCCGTCCCGGTTGGGCGTCATCAGGTCGTCGTCCGGCAGGGGCCGCGACTTCCGCTTCCAGGCGCTGCGCTGGTGGTCCTTCGCGGCGTTCAGGCCGATGCGAAAGATCCAGGCGCGGACGTTGACCACGTCGTCCATCGTGTGGCGGCTGCGCCAGCACTTCAGGAACGCTTCCTGGGCGGCGTCCTGGGCGTCGTCGGCGTTCCCGATGACGTACAGGAGGGTGCTGACCAGTTCGTCCCGAATCTGGTTGAACAGGGCGACCAGGGCGTCGTCGTCCAAGCGGGCGGGTTCGGCCCCGGGTGACGGGGAGGGCGGGGCCGGCCGGTCGCTCGGAGTCGGGCCGGGCTTGGCCATCACACTCCTGCCTATCCGACGATCCCGGGGTGGGCGGGGATTGGTGGAAAACGGAGGGGTCGGTTCCGGCCGGAGGGCCGTCCCGGCATGGTACGGGCCGGTCGGGCAAGCTGGCAAGGCGGGGTAACCGGCGCCGGCGGGCCGTTCCGGCGGCGGGGGCGGCGCATCCGGTGCAGTCATCGCGGGTTAGAGGGCGGCGGAGGGCGTAAGGGTACGGTGCGGCGGCACGACCAAGTGGAGGGGCTAGCGGGTCTTGACGGACTTCAGGCCGAAGAAAAGTAGGGCAAGGAACGCCTGTGCTGCCGGCGTACTTCGGACGACGGCCCACGCCTCGAACGCCTTCCCGGCCTGGGCCACCGTTCCCCGAGCATCCGCCCGGTCGAAGTGCCGACCGCGGTCGTAGTCGGCCCGGTGTCTCTCGTCTTGAAGGTACACGAACGCGGTCGCCACCTGACTCAGTTCGGCACCGACCGGGCCGCCGAAGAGCAACGGCAGCGGCGAGGGCTGGGGCGGCGTCAGAACCCCCTGACACGCCTTCCGCATCTCGCGGTGCTCGAAGGCCCGTGCCAGTTCCGCCCGGACGGACTCGTCCGGGGTCATGCGGTCAACCGCGTCGCCGACGAGCAGGTGGAACAGTGCGTAGTACGCTGTCGAGACGGCCCGGCGGAGGTCCGCCTGGGTCGGCCGACTCCGGTTCCGGTTGACCAGGTGCCGGGCGGTGTCGAGTAGTTCCTCGGCCAGGGTCATCGCTCGACACCGTGCGTTCGCTCCCAAACCTCGGACCGCGAGGTGACTGAGACGTACGGCCAGTACGGGAGCTTCGCCTGCTGGAAGTTTCGCAGGATGCCCATGCGGATGGGCTGGAGCCGGTCCTGCACCTCCGACGACTCCACGTCCACGTCGTCGTTGAGCACCAGCACCACGCGCACGCACGGGTCGCCGGCCCAGTCCACGTCGGTCCGGAAGTCGAACGTCGGGATCCAACTCTCGGAGCCGGACCACGCACGCCAGATGGCCCGCTTGATCTCCGTGGCGTGCGGCCCCGTCAGGTACGGCTTGAGCACCTCCAGAATCGTCAGGAACTGCGGGAGAGCCTCCGCGACCTGTTCCTGCGTCGCGGGTTTGTCGCCGGGGACATCCTCGGCGACCGCCCGGAACCGCGACACCGCGTCGGCCAGCCGGTCGCGTTCCTCGGGGGAGAGCAGCACGAAATCGTCGGGGTCGAAGTCGCGGACGGCGGCCGGCGTCAGCCAGATGTCCGCCCCGGCCAGAGACCGGGCGAGGTCGGCGCCGTTCTGGTGCGGCGAATCCGTCCACACGACCGGGTCCAGGAACCCGGCCGCGGCCCGGACCGCTTCGAGAAATCGGGGGAGTGACACGACGCGGCCTCCTCGTTGACCCGCCCCATTGTACCTCACGCCTTCGCCAGCTCCTCGTCCACGAGGCGCCGCACCACGTCGTTCGGGGCGCCCTTGTTCGCCTTCATCACGGCCCCCACGATCGACATCTTCGCCGCGTCCTTGCCGCCCTTGAAGTCGGCCACCGCCCGCGGGTTCGCCGCGATCGCCGCCGCCGCCGCCGCCCGCAGCGTCGCCTCGTCGAAGGAACTCGCGTCCTTCACGCCCTCCAGCTCCATCGCCTTCTCGACCGGCACGCCGTCCGCCAGCATCCGCGCGAACGTCTTCCGCCGCGGGTCCTGGCCCACGCTCGCCGTCTTCTTCAGGAACGCCGCGAAGTCGGCGGCCCCCAGCGGGAACTCGTCGATCTCCTCGTGCCGCTCCGTGAGCGCGGGGTAGACCAGGTCGCTCATGCGGTTCGCGGCCGCCTTGCCGTCGCCGATCGCGGCGGCCACGGCCTCGAAGTACGCGACCGTGCGCCGCCCCTTCGTGGTGAGTACGTCGGCGGCCTCGGCGGGGAGGCCGTACTGCGTCTGGAGCCGCAGCCGCTGCGCCTGCGGCAACTCGCCCAGGTCGGCCCTCACCGCCGCGAGCTGCTCCGCGGTCACGACGACGGGCACCAGGTCGGGGTCGGGGAAGTAGCGGTAGTCGGCGGCCTCCTCCTTGTGCCGCTGCACCTCGGTGCGGCCCTTCGCGTCGTCCCACCCGGCGGTCGTTTTCAGCACCTTCCCGAAGCGGTTATTCTCCGGATCCTTCAGGAACGCCTCGTACTGCCGCTTCGCCTCGTAGGTGATCGCCCGGCCGACGCCGCGGAAGCTGTTCAGGTTCTTGATCTCGACCAGAGACGTGGCCGAATACCCCTCCGGCCGCGACGGGTCGGGGATGTGGACGTTCACGTTCGCGTCGCAGCGCAGCGAGCCCTCCTGCATCTCGCAGTCGGACACGCCGAGTTCGCGCATCATCAGCCGAATCTCGTCAAGGTAGGCCATCGCCTCCTCAGGGGTGTTCATGTCCGGGTGCGACACGATCTCCAGCAGCGGCGTGCCGGTGCGGTTGAGGTCCACCTTGGTGTCGCCGCCGCGGCCGGACTCGTCGTGCTGGTTCTTGCCGGCGTCCTCTTCGAGGTGCGCCCGGATGATGCCGACGCGCTTGGCGGTGTAGCCCTTCTTGGGGTCCGGGTGGACGTTGATGTCGAGCCAGCCGTCGTGGCTGAACGGCAGGTCGTACTGCGAGATCTGGTAGTTCTTCGGCAGGTCGGGGTAGTAGTAGTTCTTGCGGTCCCACTTGGTGAACCCGGGTGCCTGCCCGGGGTGGCTGGCGATGCCGCAGTTGAGCGCCAGCGCCGCCTTGAGCGCCAGCCGGAACGCCTCGGCGTTCATGACCGGCAGCGACCCGGGGAGGCCGAGGCAGACGGGGCACGTCGCCGTGTTCGGGGGCAACCCGAACTTGTTGAGGCACCCGCAGAACAGCTTGGTCTTGGTGAGCAGCTGGACGTGAACTTCCAGCCCGACCACGATCTTGTACGGCTCGGCCATCGTCGCCCCCGGGTCGCCTTGCGAATGCCGGGTATTCTAGGGGCGGCACGATACGTCGGCCGGCCGCCCGGTAGCCGCGGGCTTCAGCCCGCGCGCCACGTCCGCGCGTCGTGGGCGGTCGGTGAAATCCGATCGCCTCCGCGCTGCTGACGCGGCACGCGGGCTGAAGCCCGCGGCTACCGGCGGATTACCGCGCAGTTACCCCGGCCACGTCCCACAGCTGCACCACGTTGTCGAGGGTGCCGGCGGCGAGGGTCCGGCCGTCGGGGGCGAACGACACCGACAGCACCCAGCCGCGCCCGCCGAACTGCGGCACCGGCTCCCCGAGCCGCGCCAGCGACCGGCCCGTCGCCGCGTCCCACAGGCGGATGGTGCCGTCGAGCCCGCCCGACGCCAGCGTGCGGCCGTCCGGCGAGTACGCCAGCGCGAACAGGTCGTCGGTGTGGCCGGACAGCTTCGCCCGCTCGGCCCCGGTGGCGAAGTCGCGCAGGATCACGTCCTTCCGCTGGGTCGTCGCCAACGTCTTGCCGTCCGGGGCGAACGCGACCGGGCCGACGCCGTGGTGGCCGACCACCGTCCCCGTCAGCTTCAGCGCCTTCTCCTTGCCCGTGTCCACGTCCCAGAAGCGCAGCTCGTCCGGCTTGATGGTCAGCCGGAACACCTTCGGGTCGGGCTGCGGCGTCGGCGGGTGGCTGACCGTCAACAGCGTCTTGCCGTCCGGGGCGAACCGCACCTGCAAGATGCGCAGGTGCAGGTCGTCGGGCGGCGTCGCGCGGAGGAGCTTGCCTTCGTCCGTCAGGTCGTACAGCTTCACCGTCTGGTAGCCGCCGCACGCGAGCTTGGCGTCCGGGGAGATGGCGAAGCACCCGCCCTCCGCGGGGAACGACCGGATCTTCGTATCGGCCCGGTCCCACAGCGTCACCGAAAACTTGTCCTGCGGTTCCCGCCGGACGGCGGCGAGGGCGTTGGAGTCGGGCGCGTACTCGATCTGGTGGTACGTCCACTCGCGCGGCTCGCCGGTGAGCGGTCGGCGGTCGGGGAGCTCGTCCACGCCGAGCCGGTACAACTCGCGGCCGGTCTTGGCGTCCCACACCCGCACCGTGCCGTCCAACGACGCCGACGCGACGTGCGTCCCGTCGTGGGGGGCGAAGGAAACACCGGTCACGCGGTTGGTGTGGCCCTTCAGCGTGCGAACCAGCTTCGGCGCGGCGGGCGGCCCCGGCTGCGCGGCGGGCGCCGGTTGCGGCGCGGCCGGCGGCTGCCCGTTGGTCGCCCCGACCACGCCCGCCACCAGCACGGCGGCGGCCGCGGCGATCAGCCCGGCCGCGGTGTACGTCGGCGTCATACTCGTCGCTCCTTTCGCGAGGCGGCGGACGGCGGGCGACACGTCCGCCCGGTCCGCGGTCCGTTGCATCAGTTCCGCTGGAACGGCGTGGGCCGACGCCGCAGTGCCGAGCGCGGCGAGCGCCGGAGCGACGCCGCGGCCGGCGAGGCGCGTCACCAGCCGGGCCTTCGCGCGGGCCACCTGGCCGGCGACGGCGCCGGGGGTGCGGCCGAGGCGGGCGGCGGCTTCGGCCTGGGTCAGCCCGTCGAGGACGCACAGCACGAACGCCGCGCGGTCGGCCGGCGGCAGCGCCGCGACCTCGCGGTGAACGACGGCCATCGTGTCAGCCCAGTGGTCGGGCGCGGGTGACGCTTCGGGCACTGCGGCGGCGCGCTCGCGGGCGCGCCGCCGGGCCGCCTGCCGGCGTGCCGCGAGGCCCACGCGCAGGGCGGCGCCGTGCAGCCACGCGGGCAGCGCCGTCGGGTCGCGGACGGTGGCGCGGTGCAGCGCCAGGAATGTGGCCTGGAAGGCGTCCTCGGCGTCGGCCTCGGCGAGGAGTTGCCGGCACACCGCCCACACGAGCGGCCCGTGGCGGGCGACGAGCTCGGCGAACGCGGCCGGGTCGTCGCGGGCGGCGAGGAGGGCGGCGTCGGCCCGCGGGTCGGGCGCGACGCGGCGGGCGAACGCGGCGAATCGGCGGGTCATGGCGGCCTCCGTTCGCAGTGTAGTTGCCGCCGCGGGTCGGGTTCTGCGCCGAATCCCGAGCCGGCCCCGTGAGGGGTCGGAGCCTGCCGCGCGCGGCAGGCTCCGACCCCTCACGGGGCCGGCTCGGAAGCGGAACGCCGCCCGCGTATCCTTTCCCGCATGGACGACCACGCCGCGCTGATCGCCGCCGTCGTCGACCGCCCCGACGACGACACCCCGCGCCTCGTCCTCGCCGACTTCCTCGACGACCACGGCGACCCCGACCGCGCCGCGTTCGTCCGCGCGCAGGTCGAACTCGCCCGCACCCCGGAGTGGGAGCCGTTCGCCGTCGAGTGTCGGCACCGGCGGCCGGAGTGGTCCGACGCCGGCGGGCCGTTCCGCGCCGCGCTGCCGGCGTTCCCCGAAGGGTGGTCGGTCGGGTGGGCCGAGCCGCCGTTCCGCCGCGGGCTCGGCTGGCGCGTCTGGCTGGCGTCGGTCCTCACCTGGGAGGAGGTTGCCCCGGAGCTGTTCCGCGCCGCGCCGGTCGGCGCCGTCCACCTGCGGGCCGCGGCCACCCTCGACGACTGGCACCGGTTCGCCGCCGGGCCGTGGCTGGAACGAATCCGCGAGGTCCACCTCGAAGCGGGAAGCCCGGTCGAGCCGGTCCGCGCGCTCGCCGCCGGCGGGCGGCTGACCGGCCTCGCGGGCCTCCACTTCGGCATCGCTACCAGCCCCGGCCTCGCCGTCCTTCTGGCCGACGTGCTGGACGGCCCGCTCGCCGCGAACCTGCGCGACCTCACGTTCCGCCTCGGCTCGCCGGCCACCATCGACGACCTGATGGACGTGCTCCGCGACCACGCCGGCCGGTTCGACCGGCTCGGCCTGCGGGTGATGATGGGCCTCGGCGGCGACCAGGTTCGCCGGTGGGCCGCGGCCGGCGGCCTGCGCGGCCTGTCGGCCCTCGACCTCACGTCCAGTTCCGGCCTCCGTAACGACGGCACCCGCGCCTTGGCCGAGGCGCTGGCCGGCGGCGCGTGGGCGGGGCACACCCTGGTGCTGACCGGCGTCGGCATGAACGAGGACGGGGCGAAGGCGCTGGCCGGCTCCCCGGGCCTGGCGACGGTGCGGCTACTGGACCTGGGGGGGAACCGGCTGCGGCAGCCGGCGGCGGTGCGGGCGCTGGCCGCGTCGCCGCACCTGGCCGGGCTGCGGGCGCTGCGGCTGCCGCGGT
>DASPHQ010001170.1:0-5245 GCA_035629595.1 Urbifossiella sp.
CGGCTTTCACGGCGACACCTTCCGGCGGGAACGGGGGCGGTGGTAGAATAGGGCGGGCCGCCGGCCGCGGCGGCGGATTCCCCTCTCCCGATCGCCCCGGTTCCGGAGGCGGCATGAAGGACACGCTCATCCAGTACGGCGTCCCCGTGGACCCGCGGCTGATGGTCGAGCCGCCGGACCCGGACGAGTTGGAGGTCGATCCCAAGACCCCCGGCATCGACGACCCCGCGTACATGACGCGCCGGCGCTGGATCTTCGACCTGACCCGCAAGCACCGCCTGGAGAACCTCGGCCCGCCGGTGTTCGAGTACACGCCGGACGAAGCCCGGCTGTGGGCCGACGTGTCGGCGGCGCTGGCCCCGCTGCACGAGGCGCACGCTTGCGCCCTGTACCTGCAGGCCAAGCACGCCCTGGCGATCACGTCGGACGCGGTGCCGCAGATGCGCCACCTCAGCGACCGCCTCCGCGCCGAGACGCAGACGCATCTCATCCCCGCGGAAGGCTCGCTGGCGTACCGCACCTTCTACCGCTACATCGGCGCCCGCGGCTTCCCCGTCACGCAGTTCCTCCGCCACCCGTCGCACCCGGAGTTCACGCCCGAGCCCGACATGATCCACGACTGCCTGGGTCACGTCCCGCCGTTCATGGACCGCGACTACGCCGAGCTCATCACGCTGATGGGGAAGGCGGCGTCCGCGGCCACCGACGGCGAGCACGTCCTGATGCTGAAGCGGTTCAGCTGGTTCAGCATCGAGTTCGGCCTCGTGGAGGAGGCCGGCGACGTGAAGGTGTTCGGCGCAGGCATCCTGTCGAGCACCGGCGAGATCCCGAACAGCCTGTTCTCGCGGGACGTGACGCGGCGGCCGTTCGTGACCGACGTGGTGACCGACACCGACTACGACCCGACGTACATGCAGACGCAGCTGTTCGTGGCGCCGTCGCTGCCGTTCCTGCGCCGCGAAGCCGAGGCGCTCGTGAACAAGCTGGGGATTGCGGTCTAGGCAGCCGACGGCTCGGGGCTTCGGCTCGGGCCCGGTAGCCGCGGGCTTCAGCCCGCGCCCCCGTCGGCGGTGTCCGTGGGGCGTTGCTCCCTGCTAGCCCCCGTAGCTCTCGCGGGCTGAAGCCCGCGGCTACCGGGCCCGAGCCGTCGGCCGGCTCGCCAGAATCACCCGGAGTCTGCCCATGACCGACCTGCCGCTGCGGAAGATCGACCACCTCCGCTTCTTCGTCGGCAACGCCCGCCAGAGTGCCTTCTTCTACCGCAACGCCTTCGGGTTCGACGTGGTCGCCTACGCCGGCCTCGAGACGAAGGTGCGGCACGAGGCCGGGTACGTCGTGAAGCAGGGCGGCATCACGTTCGTGATCGTGTCGCCGCTGCGGCCCCAACACCACGAGGTGCAGCGGCTCGTCCTCCACGGCGACGGCGTGTCCGACATCGCGCTGCAGGTGGACGACGTGCGCGACGCCTACAACCTGTCGGTGGAGCGCGGCGCCCACGGCGTGAAGGGGCCGACGAAGCTGGAGGACGAGCACGGCGTCTACGAGTACGCGACGATCCGCGCCTACGGCGACACGACGCACACGTTCGTGAACCGCGACAAGTACCACGGCACGTTCGCCCCCGGCTTCCAGTCGATCGACCCGGCCCGGTACAGCCCCGGCACCTACCACCCGGCCGGCCTCCTCGCCATTGACCACGTCGTCGGCAACGTGGAAGAAGGGAAGATGGACGAGTGGGTGGAGTTCTACCGCAAGGTGCTCGGGTTCGAGCAGCTGGTGAGTTTTGACGACAAGGACATCAGCACCGAGTATTCCGCGCTCATGTCGAAGGTGGTGCAGGGCGGGCGGGGGCGGATCAAGTTCCCGATCAACGAGCCGGCGAAGGGGCGGCGGCGGAGCCAGATCGAGGAGTACATCGACTTCTACGGCGGCGCCGGCGTGCAGCACGTCGCGCTCGCCACCAACGACATCGTGGCGACGGTGAAGGCGCTGCGGGCGAACGACGTGTCGTTCCTGCGGGTGCCGAAGGCGTACTACGACACGCTGGCCGAGCGGGTGGGGTCGATCAACGAGGACATGGCGGAGCTGGCCGAGCTCGGCATCCTGGTGGACCGGGACGACGAGGGGTACATGCTGCAGATCTTCACGAAGCCGGTGCAGGACCGGCCGACGCTGTTCTTCGAGATCATCCAGCGGGTCGGCGGCAAGAGCTTCGGGAAGGGGAACTTCAAGGCGCTGTTCGAGGCGATCGAGCGCGAGCAGGCGCTGAGGGGGACGCTGTAGGGGCTCGGGGCTTTCGCCGCTCGCGGCGTTGCAACGCCGCGAGCGGCGAAAGCCCCGAGCCGAAAACTCGCACTCCCCGGTTCAGCCCCGGCCGCGGACCGGTTATGCTGGTAGTGCCGTCCGCACGGACCGCACCACCTCGAACCCCGTGTCGCGTCTCCGGGAGGCTTCCATGACGACGACCGCTCCGGCCCGCTCCGCGCTGTCCCCCGGCTTCGGCCGCCTCGCCCTCGACCGCCAAGACATCACCTTCACCACCCCGCGGCCCGGCGTCCTGAGCGTCGCCGTCACCGTCCGCAACGTCGGCCGCGCGCCGACCCTGCCGACGCCGGCGCTCCTCCGCTCGGCGCCGCTCGGCGCGTTCGTGCCGTGGACGCCGCTCGACACGCTCGTCGTCCCGCCGCTGCTGCCGGGACGGTCGACCGTCCTGCGCGGCGAGTACGCGCTGCCGACGCCGCTCGCCCTCGGCGGCGCCGACCGCATCCCGACGAACCGCGCCCTGGTGGCGCTCGGCCTCGGCGAACCCGACCGCCCGCGCCGCCCGGCCGCGCCCGCCGCCGACGTGATGGGCGTGTTCGGCCTCGGCTCCCTCCACTGGGCCGGGAACATCAACCTGTTCTTCCCGAAGGTGGATGTCGAGCGGCACACCGCGATGGCGCTGCGCGTCTACCCCGGCCGCACGAACCTGGCGATGTTCGTCGTCGGCACCGGCCCGGCCGACCGGTACAAGCTCGAACTCAGCGGCACCGGCACGGCCTGGAACCCGCGCCTGTTCGACACCCTGCCGCAGTTCGCCCCCGCCGAGGCCGCCCGCCACGACCCGCTGACCGACGACCGCTGGCACCGGCTGTCGTCGGGGATGCTGGTGCTGACGGTGGACGTGCCGGCGGCGGCCCGGGAGGGGGCGGTGAACGTCCACGTCCGGCAGGAGTCGAGCGGCCGCGAGGCGGTGGTCGAGTTCACGCTGGACGCCGCCGCCGCCGGCCCCGGCTGCTACCAGCTGTGACGCGGTCGTGGGGCCGGTTTCCAACCGGCCATGTTCAGCCCGGCCGGTTGGAAACCGGCCCCACGGAAGAGTGCCGATGCCGGTGCCGTTCCCGGTCGCGTCCGTCCGCGACTTCTACGCCTTCGAGCAGCACGTGCGGACGTGCCGGGCGCACCGCGGCCTCGGCATGGTGCCGCAGTGGTACGACGTGCCCGTCTTCTACTTCTCGAACCCGGCCGCGGTCGTCGGCGACGGCGACCCGGTGTGGGCGCCGCCGGGCAGCTCCGCCCTCGACTTCGAGCTGGAACTGGCGTGCGTCATCGGCACCGCGGCGCGGAACCTGCCGGCGGACGATTCGGCGCTGGCGTGCGTCGCGGGCTTCACCATCATGAACGACTGGAGCGCGCGCGACGTGCAGCGCGCCGAGATGGCCGTGGGCCTCGGCCCGAGCAAGAGCAAGGACTTCGCCACGTCCCTCGGCCCGGCTCTGACGCCGCTCGCGGCGTTGCAGCCGTACTACCGCGACGGCCGATTCCACCTGTCGATGACGGCCCGGGTGAACGGCAAGGAGTACTCCCGCGGCGACGCCGGCAGCATGTACTGGACGTGGCCGCAGCTGTTGGCGCACGCCAGCCGCGACGCCGACCTGCGCCCCGGCGATGTGCTCGGCAGCGGCACCGTCGGCACCGGCTGCATCCTGGAGCTGACGCCCGAGGCCGTCGGCGGCTGGCTCAAACCCGGCGATGTGGTGGAGCTGGAAATCGAGCGCCTCGGCGTGCTGCGAACGCCGATCGTGGAGCGACCCGGATGACGCCGTACCCGGAGCAGTTGGCGGAGCTCGTCGCGGCCGACCCCGTCCTCGGCGCGGAGGTGGGTCGGCTGCGGAACGTCGAAGGCATCCTGAAGTGGGCGCCGGGCGCGGGCGTGTCGCTGGCCGGGCTCGACCTGGTTCAGCAGGACGAGTACAGCTACGACTTCCTGGTGCCGCTGCCGGACCAGCGCTGGCTGGCGTTCGCGGTCACCTGATTCGGCGAGCTGACGGCGGTCGCCGTCTGGGGCCACAAGCCGACGCCGGACGAGCTGCTGGCGCGGCGGGTGGCGATCGGGTACGTGCCGACGTGCTCGCTGCTGAAGGGCGGCGCCAGGGTGCTGGGCCACGCGGCCACCCTCACCGGAAGCACGGAATGAGATACCTGTCCCGCGGCACGCTCCCGCCGAAGCGGCATACCGCCCACCGCATCAGCCCCGGCTACCGGAACGAAGGCCTCTACTATGAGGAGGTCGTCTCCACCGAAGGTTTTTCCCGCGCCTACTCGATCGCCTACCACCTCCGCCCGCCGACGCGGGTGCGCAAGGTCGAAGCGGCCGGCAGCTGGCGCGTCGAGCCGGCCGAGGTGCCGGAGCTGCGGCACCACCACCTCAAGACCGGCCTCCTCGCCGCCCACGGCGAACCCGTGACCGGCCGCGTGCCGCTGCTGACGAACGCCGACGTAACCCTGTGGCGCAGCCGCCCCGCGGACGCCCAGACGGAACTGTACCGGAACGCCCGCGCCGAGGAGATCCTGTTCGTCCACCGCGGTGCGGGGCGCTTGCTGACGCACTTCGGGGTCCTGCCGTTCCGCCCGTTCGACTACGTGGTGGTCCCGCGCTGCACCACCTACAAGCTCGAATTCGACCCCGGGCCGACCGACCTGCTCGTCATCGAGTCGGCCGGCACCGTCGGCTTCCCGAAGCGCTACCTGAACCCCGACGGCCAGTTCCGCCTCGGCGCCCCGTTCGCCGAGCGCGACCTGCACGGCCCGGGTGAGTTGCTCACGCTCGACGACGAACGCGACACCACCGTGCTGGTGAAGGACGGCCCGCGGCTGACGCGCTACACGCTGGCGCACCACCCGTTCGACGTGGTCGGCTGGGACGGGTGCGTCTACCCGTTCACGTTCAACGCCGACGACTTCGAGCCGATCACGGGGACCGTCC
>DASPHQ010001171.1:0-3381 GCA_035629595.1 Urbifossiella sp.
CTCTACGAGAAAGGCCAGCAGCCTCCGACACGTCAGCGCCGGCCAGACCAGCAGCAGGAAGCACCACGGCGTCGCGGCGACGGCGAGGTAGAGGATGCCGGTGGTGAACCCGAGGGCGGCGGCGGCGGCCGGGAGGTGCGGCGTGAACTCGACCGCGAGGCGGTCGCGTCGGCCGAGCGCGTACTGTAGCCGGAACGGGACCACGACCGCCCTCCCCGCTACGACCCGATCATAAGCTCCCGTCGGCCGGTGTCAAACCGATCGGGGTCTGTTCCCGACTTGCCCCGCGGCGGCGGTTTCGCTTCAACGAGACTTTCCTCGCCCGCGGGAGAGCTACGGATGAGCTCGGCCGGCCCCGGCCCGAAGCGCGACCCGTGGGTGCCGCGGATGTGGGAGGGGTCGGACTACCCCGCCTTCCTCAGGCTGCTGGCCCGCAACCACTTCGCCGTCCACCCGCCGCAGCTATGGATCGCCGCCGTCGCGTCGGTGGTCACGATCGGGAACATGGTCGCCCGGTGGTTCACGACCGGCCTCTACGGCGACGCCGTGCGGTGCACGGAACTGGTCGGGCCGCCGGTGTTCGTCATCGGCCACTGGCGGACGGGCACCACGCTGCTGCACGAACTCCTCTGTCTGGACGAGCGCTTCACGAGCCCGACGTACCTCCACTGCTTCGCGCCGAACCACTTCCTCCTGTCCGAACGGCTGCTCAAGGGGCCGCTCAAGTTCATGGTGCCGGACAAGCGGCCGATGGACAACATGGCCGCCGGCTGGGACCGGCCGCAGGAGGACGAATTCGCGTTGTGCCTGTTGGGGCTGCCGTCGCCCTATGCGGACATCGCCTTCCCCAACCGGCCGGCGGTGTTCCCGGGCTCGCTGGATTTGTCCGGCCTCACGCCGGCACAGCTCGCCGGCTGGAAGCGCGGCTTTCGCCGCTTCCTGCAGGCCGTGACGTACCGCGACCCGCGGCGGCTGGTGCTGAAGTCGCCGCCGCACACGGCGCGGGTGAAGGTGCTGCTCGACCTGTTCCCGGACGCGCGGTTCGTCCACATCGTGCGCGACCCGTACGTGGTGTTCCCGTCCACGGTGAACCTGTGGACCTCGCTCGGCCGCAAGCACGGGCTCCAGACGCCGCTCGACCCGGGCCGCATCCGCGAGAAGGTGTTCCGCGAGTTCCGCACGATCTACGACCGGCTGGAGGAGGCGAAGCCGCTCATCCCGCGCGGACAGTTCCACGAGCTGCGCTACGAGGAGTTGGTGAAGGACACGCCCGGCCAGATGCGGGGCGTGTTCGACGCGCTGGGGCTCGGGGGGTACGCGGAGTACGAGCCGCGGTTGCGGGAGTACCTGACGGCAACGAAGGGGTACGAGGCGAATCGCTACACGCTGTCGGACGCAGACCGCGACGAGGTGACACGGCGGTGGGGCGACGTGGTCCGGCGCTACGGGTACGAGGTGAGGTAGTCCAACCGCGAAAGCCCACCCGCCGCGGCGGGTGGGCTTCGCCCGTTCAGCTCCCGAAGATCGACTTCACGACCCAGTACCCGAGCAGCGCCGTCGCCGCGCCGATGGCGAACACCGCCAGCAACAGCCCGACCACGACCCACCGGCTCGCACGGCCGGCGCGGCGGGGATCTTCGAGCGTTTGCTCGAGTAGCCGGGCGTTCTTCACGTTCGACTTGAGTCCGATGTCCAGCAGGTCGCCGGCAAAGGGGATCAGTCCGACCAGGGCGTCGATCCCCTGGTTCAGCACCATCCGCGTGAGCACGCTCGCCGGCGCCCCCAGGCGGTGGGCCACGAGGATGATGTAGCCGCCGACCAGCGAACTCACCGTGTCGCCGACGCCGGGGATGAGCCCGAGCAGGGCGTCGAGGCCGAACGAGACGCGCGTGCCGGGGATGGTGATCGCCCGGTCCATGACGTTCGTCAGCGCCCGCACGGCTGGCAGCGCGGCCTTCGGGTCCACGTCGGTGATGAGTTGCGGGCGCGGGAGTGCGGTGGCCATGGGGTCTCCGGGTCGGTCCGGCTGGGTCATTGCAAACCCCTTGCCGAACCCCCTTCGGTCCGCTCGCGGTCGTGTTCGGGCTTCAGGAACCGGGCGTCGTAGACGAACGTGCCGCCCGGCAGGACGGCCGCGACGAAGCCCCAGGCCGCTGCCGGCCACTTCCAGCGGCGGGCGGCCATCGCCTGCAACCCTGCGACGCCGAACAGGAGGAACAGCAGCCCGTGAGCCCAGCCGACGTACTTCACCGGCGCGGGGTTGTTCCCCAGTGCCTCGACGTACTTGATCGGCATCGCCACGAAGAACAGGAGGAGGCACGAGACGCCTTCCGCGAGGGCGACGACGCGGAGGCGGCCGACGGGGGTCGAGAACAAGGCAGCACCTGAGAGTGGCAAGGGGCATGGGGCGAGGGGCAAGAGGCTTGCTGTCTTGCCCCTCGCCCCATGCCCCTTGCCACTCGTTTTACCGGAGCGTCGTCGGATCGACGCGGACGACCTTGATGTGCGTGCGCCGCCAGGTGTACGTCATCACCAGTTCACCGGCCGCGGTCTCGATCAGCGCCGGGTAGGAGTACTCGCCCGGCTCCGTCTCCAGGTCGCGGACCTTCCGCCACGTCTTCCCGTCGTCCGCGGACACCCCCAGGCTGATCGGCGTGCGGGCGACCGCGGTCGGGTTGTAGATCATCACCAGCAGCCCGGCCTTCGTGCGGACGGCGTCGATGCCGGCGCTGGGGTTCGGAACATCGACCTCCTCCGAGGGCGTGAACGTCCGCCCGCCGTCGGTCGAGACGGACCGGCACACCTTCATCGACCGCGACCGCATCAGCGCCACCACTCCCTTGCCGTCGGCGGTCGGCACCAGCGCCGGCTGGATCTGGCCGAACAGGCGCGGCAGCGGGAACGGGTTCGACCGCGACCACGTCACGCCGTCGTCGTCGGAGCGGTCCACGTAGGGCGTCCAGTTCCGGTAGCTCTCGACGCTGGTGCCGGCGAGGATCGCCCCGTCGCCGAGCTGGAGCGGCTTCGCCCGCACGGGGCCGTACATCGGCGTCGGCAGCATCCGCGGCTCGGTCCAGGTGTGGCCGCCGTTGGTGGAGGTGCGGTCGAAGCCGGTCCACGTGTCGGGCTTCGGCCCGGCCTTGTACCACAGCCGGAGCGTCCCCTTGGCGCTCTTGAACAGTACCGGGTTCCACGTCGGCTGGCCGGGCTCGCTGCCGACGACGGTGGGTTCGGACCACACCCTGCCGTCGAACGCGGACAGCCAGATTTGCACGTTTTTGGCGCCTTCGGCGTCGCCGGCGAACCACGCGGCGAGGAGCTTGCCGGGTTCGTGCTCGACGACCGTGGAAGCGTGGCACGACCGGAACGGCGCCTTCTCGA
>DASPHQ010001172.1:0-3847 GCA_035629595.1 Urbifossiella sp.
CGGGAACAGGCTTCGTCCGCGTAGATGTTGCCGACGCCGGCCACGACTGTCTGGTCAAGCAGGATCGCCTTGAGGGTCCGCGCCGACCCGCGGACGGCTTCAAGGAACGCGGCCGGGTCGAGGCCGAACGGCTCGGGGCCGAGGCCGGCGGCGGCGAAGAACGCTTCCACAGCGGGTTCGTCGGCGAACAACGCGACCGAGCCGAACCGGCGCACGTCGCGGAAGCGGAGTTCACTTCCGTCGTCGAGGGCAAAGACGAGGTGGAGGTGGTCGGGCTCGGGCTCGGCCGCGGCGACGGCGGTGAACTGGCCGGTCATGCCGAGGTGGACGACGAGGCGGGGGCCGTTCAGTTCGACCACGATCCACTTGCCGCGGCGGCGGATCGCCACGACCCGCCGGCCGACCACGTCCGCGGCCCACGCCACGTCCCACGGCGTTCGCAGCCGCTTCTCGCCGACCCGGACGGCGGTGATCGTGCGGCCGACCGCGCGCGGGCGGAGGTCGCGGACCACGGTTTCCACCTCGGGCAGTTCCGGCATCCTGGGATTCTACCAGTCGCCCCGCACCCGGCCGCAACCCCGGCACGCCGGGCGGGTGCGTGCTACGCTTCGGCTGGTACTCACCAGGGGGCGGCGATGCGCTGGACGAAGCGGGAACGGACCGTCGGCGAGGTCGTGGCGGTGGCCGTGCTGGCGGTCGGCGTACTCAGTGTGACCCCCGGCGAGTACGCGGCCCGGGTGCAGGCGGGAATGACGCCCGCGGAGGTCGAGTCCGCGCTCGGCACCGCAGGCCGGCCGGACCACGCCACGGAATACCGCCTGCACGGCCCCCGCGACATCAACGACCTTTGGAGCGAAGAGACGCTGACGCGCAACCGGGCCATCAACAAGGGCACGAACTGGCTGTACCGCGACTACGAGATCGGCTCGTGCGCCGTGGCGGTCGCGTTCCACGGCCCCGAGGGCGACGAGCGCGTCACGTCGGTCGACGCCTACCGCGCGTTCCGGCCGGGCTGGCACGTCGTGCCGTGGCTCGCCGGCGCGGTCGCCGCCGGGCTGCTGGCCGCGGAGTGGCTGCGGTGGCGGCGCCGGAACGCACAACTCTTCTCGGAGCCGGCCCCGTCAGAGGTCGGAGCGCTGGCACACTCCGACCGCTAACGCGGCCGGCTCGGGGGTGGCGCGCCTAGAATGACGGCTCGGACCCACCCCACGAGCGACCCCGGCTCATGACTTCTGCTCCCGCCTCCCACGTCCCCGACGCCCGCGGCCGGTTCGGCCCCTACGGCGGACGGTTCGTCCCCGAAACGCTCATGTTCGCGCTCGACCAGCTCGACCGGGCGTACCGCGACGCCCAGGCCGACCCCGCCTTCCTCGCCGAGTTCGACCGCCGGTTGCAGGAGTACGTCGGCCGGCCGAGCCGGCTGTACTTCGCCGAGCGGCTCACCGCCGAGGCCGGCGGTGCCCGCATCTACCTCAAGCGCGAAGACCTGAACCACACCGGCGCGCACAAGATCAACAACGCCCTCGGCCAGGCCATGCTCACGAAGCGCATGGGCAAGAACCGCGTCATCGCGGAAACCGGCGCGGGGATGCACGGCGTCGCCACCGCCACCGCGGCGGCGCTGTTCGGCATGACGTGCCGGGTGTACATGGGCGAGGAGGACATCCGCCGGCAGGAGCTGAACGTCTTCCGCATGAAGGCGATGGGGACCGAGGTGTTCCCCGTGTCGTCCGGCAGCAAGACGCTCAAGGACGCCACGAACGAGGCCATGCGCGAGTGGATGAGCACGGTCGAGGACACGCACTACATCATCGGCAGCGTCGTCGGCCCGCACCCGTTCCCGATGATGGTCCGCGACTTCCAGAGCGTCATCGGCCGCGAGACCATCCAGCAGTCGCGCGAGCTGTTCGGCCGACTGCCGGACGCGGTGGTGGCGTGCGTCGGCGGCGGCAGCAACGCGGCGGGGATGTTCCACCCGTTCGTGGACGAGGCGGGTGTGGAACTGGTCGGCGTGGAGGCCGGCGGGCGGAACAAGGATCGCGGCCAGCACGCGGCGACGCTCACCTACGGCGCCCCCGGCGTGCTGCACGGCAGCTTCAGCTACGTGCTGCAGGACGACGACGGGCAGACGGCCGACGTGCACTCGATTAGCGCCGGGCTGGACTACCCGGGCGTCGGCCCGGAGCACAGTTTCTGGCGCGACAGCCGGCGGGTGCGCTACTGCAACATCAGCGACCAGGAGGCGCTGGACGGCTTCCACCTGTGCGCCCGGCTGGAGGGGATTCTGCCGGCGCTGGAAACGTCGCACGCGGTGGTGGAGGCGATGCGCGAGGCGGCGAAGCGGCCGGCGACGGACGTGGTGGTGGTGTGCTTCAGCGGCCGCGGCGACAAGGACTGCGCCGAGGTGGCACGGCTGACGGCCGCCAAGTCTTAGCCCGGAGGGCGTCGGCGTGTAGCCCGGGGTGCAACCCCGGGCGGCCTGGGCGGTGTCACGAGGGGTCACGCAACTCGCGCCACGCCATCGCCCGCCCGGGGTTGCACCCCGGGCTACACGCCGACGCCCTCCGGGCTAAAACACGCCCCCCTTGACCGCGCGGAAAGAATAGCAGCGACAAGTCCGAACCCAGGTGTCCACCCGCCGCGGTCGCGGCGGCGGAGACCGCCATGATCCCCGACATCATCCACAAGCGCGGCGCCGTCCACCTCGCCGCCGAGGCCGCGGAGCCGTCGATCATCCCGCTGCCGACGATCCCGCGTGCCGTCGTCGAACTCGTCCCCGAGTCGGTGGCCCGCGAGAACCTCGTCCTCCCCGTCCGCCTCGACGGCGAAACCCTGTGGGTCGCAGCCGCCGACCCGAACAACCTGTCCGTCGCCGACAAGCTGACGTTCATCCTGAACAAGAAGATCCGCCTCGTCGGCTACCCGCGGGCGCCGCTGCTCAAGGCCATCAACGAGCACTACGGGGAGACCGAAACCGAGTCGGTGAGCTCGATGCTGGTCGAGTTCACCGACACCGCCATCGATCTCGCCGACCACGACTACGACGAGCCGGTGACACACACCGCCGCGAAGGCGAAGCGCGCTCGCGCTCGCGTCGATTTCCTCAAGGGGACGCGCGGCACGATCGACCCGAACACCGGCCGCTGGGATTCCGTTCACGTCGCCGAACTTCAGGCCAACATCCCCCAACGGCCGATGCCGCCGGGGCTCGACACCACCCCTGACTACGGGACCGCGTCCATGTGGTACTACACCGTCGAGGAGGGGCAGCGGGCGCTCATGGTCCGACGCGACGGCCGCATGGAGGTCGTCGTCGGCCCGCGGCGGGTGTGGCGCGGGTACAGCCGGTTCGAGAAGATGCGGCACTTCGTCGCCCACCCCGGCGAGTTCCTCATCGTCCGCTTCCGCGACGGACGGCAGGAACACGTCCCCGGCCCCGCCGACCTGTGGTTCGACCCGCGCGTCCACGAAACCGTCCAGCGCCAGGACGCGTTGCAACTCGCGGCGAAGGAAGCGGTCATCGTCTACAGCCGGGCCGCGGGGTCGGACGCCATCACGCGGCGGATCGTGTACGGGCCGACGCTGTTCGTGCCGGCCCCCGGCGAGTGGCTCCACACGTTCGCGTGGCACGGCTCGGAGGGCGGCTCGCAGGGCGTCAAGAAGGTCGCCAAGGGGCTTGTGTTCCAGAAGCTCTGGCTCATGCCCGACCAGATGTACCACGACGTGCCCGAGGTCCGCACCGCCGACGACGCCGTCCTCACCATCAAGCTCATGGTCTTCTTCGAGCTCATCGACATCGACCGGATGCTCGAAGCGACCCACGACCCGATCGGCGACTTCATCAACG
>DASPHQ010001173.1:0-4283 GCA_035629595.1 Urbifossiella sp.
CATCCGCGACCTCGCCAAGGCGCTCAACCTCCGCGGCCGCGTCACCCTCCTCGACAGCCTTCTCCCCGGCGAGATCACCGGCATCCTCGCCGAGGAACTGGCCGCCACGGCGGGGTAACCGGCCCCTCCGTCACGGAACCCTGACTCGTCCTCACTGGTGCCCCCGAAGAGCCTGACTCGGAAGGAAAAGTGGCGGCAGACGGCCGCGACCCGCGAACCCGCCCGCCCCGTAGTGTGTCCGTACCTGTTCTGGCCGCCCGCCGGCGGCCGGTCCTCACTGGGGGTTGTCGATGACGGAACAAACCCGGCCGTGCGAGGTGTGCGGTGCGCCCATCGACCCGGAGCGGATCGAGGCGCTGCCCGAGACCCGGCTCTGCATCGAACACGGCAAGCAGATCGCCAGGTTCGGCGGCGAGTTCCTCCTCGTCGGCTCCCAGTCGAGCCTCGGGAAGGACGGCAGCATGAAGAAGAACTACGGCGACGTGTCGGTCCGGCAGAAGCGGAACACCGAGGGCGTCCGGAAGCTGATCGAGGAGTACGACCGCAAGCCGCCGACGTGACCCGTGCGAGACCGCTCTCCCCTTCGACGCGAGAGCGGCCTCACAACCCGCGGTTTCCACGCTCCGGCCCCCGATTCCGGGCGGTCGGAGGTCGGCGTGGGGGGCGGAGCCGTTACCGCACGCCGCCGCTGGCGAGGAGCTGCTCGCCGGTCAGCCAGCCGGAGTCGTCGGACGCCAGGAACACGGCGATCTTGGCGACGTCGGCCACCTTCCCGGCGCGACCGAGCGGAGTCTGCTTGACCGCGTCCGCCTCCATCTCCGACCCGATGATGCCCGCGCCGACCGTCCCCTCCGTCTCGATCATCCCGGGGTTCAGGGCGTTCACGCGGATGCCCTTCGGCCCCAGCTCCTTGGCCAGCACACCGGTGATGGCGTCCACCGCGCCCTTCGAGCCGGTGTAGACGGCGCTCTGCGGCGGCGTGATGCGCGTCACCACCGACCCGACGTTGATGACGCTCCCGCCCGGCTTCAGGTGCTTGACCGCCGCCTGCGTGGTGAGCAGCAGGCCGAGCACGTTGACGTTGAACTGGCGGTGAAAGTGCTCCTCGGTGATCTGCTCGATCGGGGCGAACTCGTACACCCCCGAGTTGTTCACCAGCACGTCGAGCCGGCCGTACTGCGTCACCGCCGCCGCGACGATGGCCTCGGCCTCGGCCGGCTTCGACACGTCGCCGCCGACCGCGACCGCCCGGCCGCCCTTTGCCGTGATGTCGGCCACAACCTTGTCGGCCCCGGCCTTGCTGCTCGCGTAGTTCACCACGACCGCGGCCCCCTCGGCCGCGAGGTGCCGGGCGATCTCCGCCCCGATCCCCTTCGACGCGCCCGTCACCACCGCCACCTTGCCGTCGAGCTTCTTCGCCATGACCGTCCCCCGGTTAGAAAGTTGCAAGTCGCAACTGGCGGAGGATACAATGGGACGTGGTTGCACCTTGCAACCGAAACCCAGAATTCTCCCAGGCCGGGGGGAAGGCCATGACGCGGAAGAGTTTGGAGAACGACGCGTGTCCGGTCGCCCGCTCCCTGGAGGCGGTCGGGGACGCGTGGTCGGTGCTGATCGTGCGGCAGGCGTTCGCCGGCGACCGGCGGTTCGGCGAGTTCGTCGCGAGCCTCGGGATCGCCCGGAACATCCTGACCGACCGGCTGCGGAAGCTGGTCGCGCTGGGGGTGCTGGAGCAGGTGCCCGCCGCGGACGGCGGCGCGCGCCACGAGTACGCGCTGACCGCGAAGGGGCGGGGGCTGTACCTGGTGCTCATGGCGATCCGCCAGTGGGGCGAGGGGTGCGGCGGCGACGCCCCGTACGTGCTGGTGGACCGCCGCGACCGGAAGCCGGTCCGGCCGCTGGCGTTCCGCGCCCACGACGGCCGCGAGCTGGCGCCGGAGGACATGGAGTTGGTGCCGTCGAAGAAGTCCGCCCGGGGCGGGAGCAAGTGACCGCGCGTCGGTCGTGCGCGTGAGCGGCGTTCTACCGCCGCGTCTTGCACCCGAATCGAAGGACTCTCGCGCGGCCGCGCCTATCCTGACTGCGGCTGAGGAACGTTGTCACCGCCTTTTCCCGTGAACCGTGACGCATGACCTTCCTCTCCTATGAAGCGACGGTGGCCGGGGCCGGCTTCAACCGCTGGCTGGTCCCGCCCGCCGCCATCGCCGTTCACATGTGCATCGGCGAGGTGTACGGGTTCAGCGTCTTCAACGTGCCGCTCACCCAGGCCGGCGCGGGCTGGACCATCCCGCAGGTCGGCTGGGCCTACTCCGTCGCGCTGTTCATGCTGGGCATCTCGGCGGCCGTGTTCGGCCGGTGGGTCGAGCGCAGCGGCCCGCGCAAGGCCATGGTCGCCAGCTGCGCCCTGTTCTGCGGCGGCCTGCTCGTGTCCGCCCTCGCCGTGAAGTTGCAGCTCCTCTGGCTCCTCTACCTGGGCTACGGCGTCACCGGCGGCATCGGCCTCGGGCTCGGGTACATCGCGCCCGTGTCCACGCTCATCAAGTGGTTCCCCGACCGCCCCGGCATGGCCACGGGCATGGCGATCATGGGCTTCGGCGGCGGCGCCCTCATCGGCGCGCCGCTGGGCGTCAAACTCATGGACCACTTCAAAACCGCCACCTCCGTCGGCGTGGCCGAGACCTTCGTCGCCATGGCCGGGTTGTACGCGGTCGTCATGCTGTTCGGCGCGGCGATCGTCCGCGTGCCGGCCGCGGACTGGAAGCCCGCCGGCTGGACGCCCGGCCGGCACGTCAAACCGATGATGACCAACGCCGCCGTCGCGGTCGAAGTTGCGTGGAAGACGCCGCAGTTCTGGTGCCTGTGGGTGGTGCTGTGCATGAACGTCAGCGCCGGCATCGGCATTCTCGGGCAGGCGTCGAAGATGTGCTCCGACATGTTCGGCGTCGGCGCGGCGGTCGGCGGCGGCTTCGCGGGGCTGCTGAGCATCTTCAACATGGGCGGCCGCTTCGTCTGGTCGTCCGTCTCCGACTACACCGGCCGCAAGGCGGTCTACTGCGTCTACTTCCTCCTCGGCGCGATCCTGTACTGCGCCGTGCCGTGGACGCAGAACGTCCAGTCGCGCGGCCTCTTCGTCGCCGTCACGGCCGTCATCGTCACCATGTACGGCGGCGGCTTCGCCACCATCCCGGCGTACCTGCGCGACCTGTTCGGCACTTATCAGGTCGGCGCCATCCACGGCCGCCTCATCACGGCGTGGTCGGTCGCCGCGCTGCTCGGCCCCAGCCTGGTCAACTACATCTCGACTGCCGAGATCGACGCCGGAGTGCCCCGGGCCGAGGCGTACAACTCTACGATGTTTCTGATGGCCGGCCTGCTCGTCGTCGGCCTCGTCGCCAACCTGCTCGTGCGCCCGGTCGCCCCGAAGTACCACCGCGCGGAACCGTCCGGAGGCTGAGCCGATGAAGCGAATCGCCCTCGTCGTCGCCTGGGCCGTGGTCGCCGTGCCGCTGGGCTGGGGCGTGTACCAGTCGGTGCAGAAGTCGCTGCCGCTGTTCGTCGGGCAAGCCGAGCCCGCGCCACCGTAGAGGCGCGGTCACGGGTTCGGGCCGCGCACGTCGTAGGCCTGGACCGTGTAGGGGTTCGGCCCGGCCGTGACGACCAGCACCGACCCGTCGGCCGACAGCGCCGGGAAGGCGATCGGGCCGCCGACCGGGACGCGGGCGAACTCGGCCCCGGTCCGCGCGTCGGCCACGACCGCCGACGACGCGCCGTTGTTGTTCAGCGTCCACGCCACCCGCCGGCCGTCGGCCGAGACGCTGACGCCGCAGTTGTTGTTCGGCGCCGGCGGGAACGAGTTCAGCACCGCCCCCGTCTTCCCGTCGAGCGACGCCGGGCCGATGCCGCCGGCCCGCCCGCGCGGGCCGAAGTACGCCACCACCGACCCGTCTGCCGACACGCCGTGCAGCTCGTGCTTCCAGAACCGCGGCGGGCCGAGGTCGAACTCGCCGTCGGGCTCGCCCGACGGCAGCTTGAACCACCGCCCCTTCCCCACGTAGTCGAGGACCAGCACCCGCCGGCCGTCGGCCGTGAAGCTGACGCCGCCGCCGGCCCACGTGAGTTCGCGCACCGCCCGGTTGGTGGTCAGGTCGAACAGGGCCAGCGGCAGGTTCGCCTCGCGGTCCGGCCCCTTGCGGTCGTACCCGACCGCGGCGGACTTGCCGTCCGGCGCGGGGGCGAGGAACGGGTGGTGCCCCTTCACGCCGGCCGGCGGCGGCACGTCGGGA
>DASPHQ010001174.1:0-9908 GCA_035629595.1 Urbifossiella sp.
GGACAATCTCGGCAACCGGAATTTCACATTGCGCCGCCGGGCGCCGCGGCGGGCTGGGAAACTGGGGAAAATGTGCCGTCGGTGTCACTCCTTTGCCACCCCCGCCGGATTCACGTATTCGCTGAACTTTGGCGCCGTGAGCAGATTCGGATCACCGCCCGAATTGTGTCCTACGCTTGGGGGCACCCGACCCCCTTGCCCCGGCACGCCCATGCCCCGGCCCCGCGACCCCGACGGCGGTGACCCCGTGACCGCGGCCGAACCGTACGCCCGCAAGCCGGGAGATGAACCGCTCCCCGGCTACACCATCACGCGCCCGCTCGGCCGCGGCGGGTTCGGCGAGGTGTGGGCGTGCGTCGCCCCGGGGGGGCTCAAGAAGGCCGTCAAGTTCGTGTCTGCCGGCGTCGACGGCGAGGCCGCCCAGTTCCACCAGGAACTCGACGCCTTCGAGCGGATCAAGGAGATCCGCCACCCGTTCCTCCTCAGCCTGGAGCGGGTCGAGGTCGTCGGCAGTGAACTCGTGATGGTCATGGAGCTGGCCGACCAGCAGCTGCAGGACCGGTTCAACGACTGCCGCGCCGCCGGGCTTCGCGGCATCCCGCGGGCCGAACTCGTCGCCTACCTGACGGAGGCCGCCGAGGCGCTGGACGTGATCTCCGAGCAGTTCGGGCTGCAACACCTCGACGTGAAGCCGGCCAACCTGTTCGTCACCGCCGGGCACGTCAAGGTCGGCGACTACGGGCTGGTGGCGTCGCTCGACGCCGTCGGCAGCGGCAACCGCGGGCTGACGCCGAAGTTCGTCGCCCCCGAAACGCTGCGCGGGTCGGTCCACACGCGGTCCGACCAGTACAGCCTGGCGCTGGTGTACTGCGAGCTGCTGACCGGCGTGTTCCCGTACCCGGCGAAGACGCCGCAGCAGATGATGCTGGCGCACGTGTCCAGCCAGCCGGACGTGTCGGCGCTGCCGGGGTGCGACCGCGGCCCGGTGTGGACGGCGCTCCAGAAGAGGCCGGAGGACCGCTTCCGGTCGTGCCTCGAATTCGTCCGCGCGCTGCGCGAGGCGGACTACCACCCCGCGGACGAGCCGCCGCAGCCGCCGGCCCCGCCGGCAGCCGGGCGCAGCACCGTGGTCCCGCTCGTGACGCGCGTCGGCGACACGACCCCGCCGGCCGGCGAGGTGACCGGCCGCTACCCGTGCCCGCCGGTGTACGGGGAAGGGCCGCGGCCCGAGGAAATGGCCCCGAGCCCCACCTGGCGCACGGTGCCGCGGCTGGTGCAGCCCGGCGTGGCGACCCCCGGCCCCCGCCTCGTCACGCCCGGGATGTCGAACCCCGGCGCGCGGCTGGTGCCGCCGGGGAGCCGGCCGGGGACGCCTCTGCCGCCGCTACCACCGCCGGCGGCGCCAGCGCGGGGATCGTTCGCGGCGCTCGACGAAGACCTGCCGGTCGCGGAGCCGGCCCGGCTCCGCGTGAACCCGATCCGGTCGGTCATCCCGGCCGGGCTGCTCCGCGGGGAGACCCTGCCGAAGGCGGGGGTGGCGGTCGTCGATTTCGCGCACGCCGTGGTCGGGGCCGCGGCCGGCGGGGCGCGCGTCCCGCAGCTCCCCGGCGACCTCGGCCGCACCGCCGACGGGGCGTGGGTGTGCCAGTTCCCGTCCACGGTGCCGGCGCAGGTGGTGCCGCTGAAGCTGAGCGTGCTCCAGGGGGCGTGGGCGGTGGCGGTCGAGCAGCCCGAGCCGGGGCTGGTCGTCCTCCGCCGCACGGCCGCGGGCGGCGGGTGGTTCTCGAAGAAGAAGACGGGTTTCGTGGTCGAGGTGCGGCTGCCGAAGCCCGGGAAGTCGCTCGGCGAGGTGACCGTCACCGGCTTCCTGACCGGCGACCCGGACCGCCAGTTCGTTCAGGTCGCCACCGACGCGATCCCCCGGCTGGTGGCCGACGTCCGCCGGGAGCTCGGAAACGTCGACGACCGCCGCAAGCACCCGCGGCTGGCGACGACGATGCCAGTGACCGTCCACCCGCTCCACTCCGACGGCACGCCCGACGCGCCGGTCCGCGGCGCGTGCGTGGACGTGTCCGTCGGCGGGCTGGCGTTCTCGTTGCAGGAGCCGATCACCACGAAGTACGCGTACCTGGAGTTCGACGCGGTCCCCGAGGCGGCCGGGCTGGCGGTGCTGGTGCGGGTGGTGCGGTCGGTGTCGTCGCTCGGCGCCCGCGACGCCGTGTACGGGGTGCAGTACCGGACGGACCTGTAGAATCGCGGCATGTCTGCCGTCGGGCGCCTGGCGCCGTCGCCGACGGGCGCCCAGCACGTCGGGAACGCCCGCACCTACCTCGCCGCGTGGCTCAGCGCCCGGTCCGCCGGCGGGCGGGTACTGCTCCGCGTCGAGGACATCGACTCGCCGCGCGTGAAGCCCGGCGCCGCGGCCCAGGCGCAAGACGACCTCCGCTGGCTCGGGTTGGATTGGGACGGCGAGCCCGTCGTGCAGACGCGGCGCGTGCCGCTGTACGAGGCGGCGCTCGAGGAGTTGAAGCGGCAGAACCTCGTCTACCCCTGCACCTGCACGCGCTCCGACGTGGCGGCGGCGGCCAGCGCCCCCCACGCCGAACACGAACCGCCCACCTACCCCGGAACCTGCGCGGGCCGAACGCCCGCCGACGCCGCGGCGCTCGCCGGGACGCCGTTCGCGTGGCGCTTCCGCGTAGGCGATTCGCCCGCGTTCGAGGATCGCTATCGGGGGCTCACACAGATCGACTTGCGCGCCGCGGGCGGCGACTTCGTGGTGTGGAAGGCGGCGGGCACGCCGGCGTACCAGCTCGCGGTCGTGACCGACGACGCCGACGGGGGCGTCACCGAGGTCGTTCGTGGCGACGACCTGGTGCCTTCGACGCCGCGGCAACTGCTGCTGTACCGGGCGCTGGGGTGGGCGGCGCCGACGTTCGCGCACCTGCCGCTGGTGGTCGGCCCCGACGGGCGGCGCCTGGCGAAGCGGCACGGCGACACGCGGCTGGCGGCGCTGCGCGACGCGGGGGTGAAGTCGGAGGCGGTGGTGGGGCTGCTGGCGTGGTCGTGCGGCTGGCTGCCGGAGGTGCGGCCGGCGACGCCGCGGGAGTTGCTGTCGCGCTTCCGGCTGGGGACGGTGCCGGCGGCGCCGTTCGTGCTCACGGCGGAGCTGCTGGCGCGGATCGGGTACTCGGCGAGCCGAGGGCCGTCAGGCGGCGGGTGAGGCGCGCCAGGAACGTCACCCGCCGCCTGACGGCCCTCGGCTCGCCAACTGGTCCGCGTCGAACGCCGCGGGGAGCAGCTCGCGCACGGTGTAGCGTACCACGTCGCCCTTGAGGTTCGCCAGCAGCACGACCGCGTCGGGGGCGAACTCCCATAACAGTTGCCGGCACGCCCCGCACGGCGGCGTCGGGGCGTCGGTGTCGGTCACGACCGCGACCTTTACGAACCGCCGCCGCCCCTCCGATACACCCTTGAAGATCGCCGTCCGCTCGGCGCACATCGTGAGGCCGTAGCTGGCGCTCTCGACGTTGCACCCCATGACGACGGCGCCGTCGGCGGTCTCCAGCGCGGCGCCGACGAGGAACTTCGAGTACGGCGCGAACGCCCGGCTGCGGGCGATGGCGGCGGCGGCGACGAGCGGGTCGGCGGTCATGGAGCCAAGGTAAAAGGTAAAAGGTAAAAAGTAAAATGCACCGAGCCAGGAACCGGATCGCCTCCGCGCTCCGGGCTCGGTGCATTTTACTTTTTACCTTTTACCTTACTCCGAAAGGCAGCACCCCGCCCCCGGGCCGCCGCCGAGCAGCGGCAGGATGCGCCGCTCGAACGGCAGCGCCAGGTACTCCGCCCGGCTGTACGCCACCCGGCCGCCGACCACCGTGTGCGTCACGTGCGTGGCGTGCTCGAACGGGTCGCCGTCGTACAGCACCAGGTCCGCCGCCTTCCCCACCTCGATCGTCCCGAACCGGTCCGCGATCCCCAACAGCTTCGCCGGCTCCACCGTGATCGCCTTCAACGCGCGGTCGTGGCCCAAGCCGTTCGCCGCCGCCATCGCCGCCTCAAAGCGCAACACGCGCACCTTCGGCACGTACCCCTCGAAGCCGGTACACAGGCTGATCGGGATGCCCGCGTCGGCCAGCAGCGCGGCGTTGCCGACGTAGGCGTGCATCGTCTCCAGGCTCGACGCCGCCCGCTGCATCGTCGGGTGAACCACGACCGAGATGCCCGCCTTCTTCAGCTCGGGGATGAGGCGATACGCCTCGGTGCCGAGCGCCAGCACGGGCTTCAGCTTGAACTCGTCCGCGAGGCGCAGCGCGGTGGCGATGTCGTCGGCCCGGTGCGCCGCGAAGAACACCCGCACCTTGCCGTCGAGCGCCGGCAACAGCCCCTCGTGCTTGGCGTTCAACGGCGTCTTGGCGTCGGCGGCGCGCTTCGCGCCATACGCCTTCGCGTCGGCGAACGCCCGGCGCACGAGCGCGGCCGTCGCCATCCGCGTCGTCGGCGCCTTCCCCTTCGCCCCCTTCGGCTCCTCGCCGAGGTTCACGATTAAGGCGCCGACCGGTACCAGCGCCGCGCCCTCGGCGGTCATGCCGTCGGAGCGGAACACGCCGCCGCGGCCGGCGATCGGGTTCACGCGACCGGGCGTCGAATGCACCACGGTCGTGCCGTGCGCCCGCAGGAAGTCGAGGAGCGGCTCCTTCGCGTTGAACCCGTCTAGCGCTCGCAGGTCGCTCTGGTTCGGGTCCGACGGCTCGTCCTGGTCCTGGTCCTGCGGCAGGTTGTACGCCCCGCTCAGGCCGGCCGTGGTGAACGGGTCGATCAGCCCGGGCGACACTTCCGCGGCGAGGAGGACGCCGGCGTCGGCAGGGATGAGCATGTCGTCGGCGTTGCGAATGGCGAGTATTTTCCCGTCCACGACGTACACCGCCATGTTCGTCATCGGCGGGCCGGCGGCGGTGTGGAGGCGGGCGGCGAATACGACGAGCTTGGTCGGGCTGTCCGGCTCGCGGCGCGCCCACGCTGCCATTGCCTTGACCCCTGCCATGGCTTTCGTCGGCGGGTACGGCGCCGGCAGCTCCTTCGCCGCGTCCGGCAGCGCGAACCCGCCGGCCTGGTACACCCAATCCGCCTTCTTGCTGCGGTCGAAGCGCTTGCGGCCGTCGATGTGCGTTTCCAGCACCTGCGTGTACGTCGAGAACGGCCGGCCGGACAGCACCACGAAGTCGGCGTCCTTCCCCTTTTCGAGCGAGCCGAGGCGGTGGTCGAGGTGCAGCAGCTTCGCCGCGTTCGACGTGAGCGCCCGCAGCGCCTCCATCTCGGGCAGCCCGCCGCGGACCGCAATCGCCCCGGTGCGCAAGTAGAACCGCGACTCGGTGATGCTGTCGTCGGTGTTGATCGTCACCGTGACCCCGGCCTTCGCCAGCACCGCCGCGTTCTCCTCCAGAAGGCCGATCGTCTCGGGCTTGCCGCCGGGGCTGTCGATGAGCGTCAGCGACACCGGGATGCGCTTCTTCGCCAGGATGTCGGCGACGCGATACCCCTCGGTGGCGTGTTGCAGCACCAGCTCGAAGCCGAACTCCTCGCTGATCCGCACCGCGGTCATCAGGTCGTCCGCGCGGTGGCAGTGGAAGTGGACGGTGCGCTTCTTCTCCAGCACCTCGACGAGCGGTTCCAGGTCGAGGTTGGGTTCGACCTTCTCGCCGGCGTCGCGCTTCGCCTTGTACTCGCGGGCCTTCACGAACTGCTCGCGCTGCAGCGCCGCCACCTTCATCCGCGTGAACGGCGCCTGACTGCGGTTGCGGCCGTACCCCTTCGGGTTCTCGCCGTTCGCCATCTTGAGGCCGCCCAGGATCACCCGGCCGTCGGGGAGCCGGCCGAGGATGACCATCTGCTCGACGGTGCGGCCGCGGAGCTTCACGTACAGCGTCTGGCCGCCGATGACGTTGCCGGAGCCGGGCATGATGTTGGCGGTGGTGACGCCGCCGGCGACGGCCATGCGGATGCCGGGGTCGTCGGGGTTGATCGAGTCGAGGGCGCGGACGCCGGGCTGGACGGGGCCGCTCATCTCGTTGCCGTCGGCGTTGGCGCCGACGCCCGGCCGGCCGAACAGGCCGATGTGCGAGTGCGTGTCCACGAGCCCGGGGATGACGACCGCGCCGCCCAGGTCGCGCACCTCGGCGTCGGCGGGGAAGTCGATCGCCTCCGCGGCGGGGCCGGCGTACAGCACCTTGCCGTCCTTCACGACGAGGACGGCGTCGGGGACGGGTGCGTCGGCGCCGGCGGCGGCGGTGTACAGGGTGAGGTTGCGGTACACGACCGTCGGCGCGGGCGGCTCGGCCGGCGGCGCCTCGCGCGGCGGCGGGGGCGGCGGCACGGCCCGGCCGGGGGCGGGGACGAGGGCGAGCGCCAGGGCGACGGCTGCGAGGCCCAACGGGGGGATCAGGCGAAGTGACATCGAGCCGCTTTCTTGTGCCGCGTGAAGGGGTGAAGGGGTGAAGGGGTGAAGGGGTGACGAACGGGGGTTTTCCTCACCCCTTCACCCCTTCACCCCTTCACCCCTTCACGCGGCGCCGGCCGCATCCCCCTGATTCCGAAAACGTACCCGTTTCCAACCCCCGCCGCCAGGGGTATCATCCCGTGATGGGGCCGCGTCCGGTCCCCCGAGGAGAGCCTCCGATGAGCTTCAAGATGCAGCGGGTCCACGTCTTCCACGCGGAAGTCGAGGACAAGCCGGGCGGGATCTCGGCCAAGCTCAAGACACTGGCCGAGGGCGGGGCGCACCTGGAATACGTGTACAGTCAGCGGTCGGCGAGCAAGGCCGGCGTCGGCGACCTGTACGTCGCCCCGCTCCAGGGGCAGAACGTGCTGACCGCGGCGAAGAAGGCCGGCCTGCACGAGGTGCCGGAGCCGATCGTGATGCGCGTGGAAGGGGACGACAAGGCCGGCCTGAGCGGCCGGCTGACGCTGGCCTGGGAGCTGGCCGGGATCAACCTGCATGGGCTGGTGCTGTCGGTCATCAGCGGCAAGTTCGTCGGCTACGCCACGTTCGACACCGTCGCCGACGCCAACCGCGCCGCCACCATCCTGGCGGAGCTGGGGACGGCCTGAGCAGTGAGAGTGTGAGTGTGGGTGTGAGTGAAACCCCACAGCCGCTACCACCCTGGCGGAACCCGGGGTGGTGTGAGAGAGTACGCCCGTAACTGGCTTTCACTCACACTCACACTCACACTTCGGTGTCCCATGCTCGGCGCGATCGCCGGCGACGTCATCGGGTCGGTCCACGAGCGGGCCGGCACCAAGACCACGCACTTCCCGCTGTTCCCGCCGAAGGCCCGGTTCACCGACGACACCGTCCTGTCCGTCGCCGTCGCCGACGTGCTCCTCAACGGCGGCGACTACACGTCCGCGTTCCACGACTACTTCCACCGCTACCCCGCGGCCGGGTACGGCGGCACGTTCGTGAAGTGGGCCGCGGAGCGGCAGCGCGCCCCGTACGGCAGCTGGGCCAACGGCTCGGCCATGCGCGTCGCCCCGGTCGGCTGGGCGTTCGACACCCTCCCCGACGTGCTGGCCGAGGCCGAGCGCTCGGCGGCGGTGACGCACAACCACCCGGAGGGCGTCCGCGGGGCGCAGGCGGTCGCGGCCGCGGTCTTCCTGGCACGCACGGGGAAGACGAAGGCGGAGATTCGCGCCGACGTGCAGAGCGTGTTCGGCTACGACCTGACGGGCACCGTCGCGGGGCTCCGGCCGACCTACAAGTTCGACGTGTCGTGCGCCGGCTCCGTGCCGCAGTCGTTGATCGCGTTCCTCGACTCGACCGGCTTCGAGGACGCGATCCGGCTGGCGATCTCCTTCGGCGGCGATGCAGACACGATGGCGGCGATCGCGGGCGCGGTGGCGGAGGCGTTCTACGGCGGCGTCCCAGCCGCGATCGCGCAGCCGACACTGGCCCGGCTCGACGACCCGCTGCGGGCGGTGGTCACGGACTTCCGGGCGCGCTTCGGCGGGTGAGCGAACCTGTCCGCCGCGGTCGGTGTCGGGCTGGCACCCGAGGAGGTGTCGTGATGGCGTCGGACAAGCAGAAGCGGAAGGCCGCGAAGAAGCTCCCGGTTCCCGGCAAGCCGTTCGTCCACCCGGACGGCGACCGCCGGCGGCGCGGCTGGCCGACCGCCGATCAGGCGATCCGCGACAAGTACGCGCGGCAGGCGTTCGGCGGCGTGCCCGAGAATCTGCCGCCGCCGAAGCCGCCGGGTGAGGAGGCTTCCGCTGGGTAGCCGCGGGCTTCAGCCCGCGCAACGTTCGCGGTGTCCGTGGGGCGTGGCTCCCCGGTGCTCCGCCGCAGGTGGGCGCGGGCTGAAGCCCGCGGCTACCGAGCCGGAGCCCCAACCCACCGTCAGCGCTGCAGTTCGCGCTCGACGCGGTCCACCAGCTCCTTCGCCGGCCAGTCGCGGTCGCCGATCGCCACCCGGGCGTCGGCCGCCAGCCACGCCCGCACCTTCTTCTCCGCCGCCACCGCCGTGCTGTGCGTCTTCGCCCCGAAGTGCTTGCTGATCTCGCCGTACGTCGCCGCGGTGTGCTTGCGGCACAAGAACACCGCCACCATCCGCGGGTGCGTCACCGCCCACGTCCGCGCCTTCGACTGCAGCGTCCCCGCCGCCAGCCGCAGCGACGTACACACCGCCGCGTCCACGTCCGGCACCGTCACCACGCGGACCGCGTGCCGCAGCAAATCCCCGAGCGCCTCGCGGGCCAGCGGCACGTCCGCCGGCCGGCCGGTCACCTTCGCGTAGTGGCGGACGCTGTTCACCGCGCCCTCCAGCTCGCGGACGTTCCCGCGCAGGTGGCTCGACAGGAACTTCAGCACCGCGTCCGGCACCGGCGGCCCGGGGGCCATCGCCTTCTTGCGCAGGATGCCGAGCCGCGTCTCGGGGTCGGGCGGCAGCAGCCCCCACACGGCGCCGCCGAGGAGCCGGTCGGCCAGCTCCGGCATCAGGTCGTCCGCCAGCCGCGGGTGACAGTCCGTCGTCACGACCACCTGCCGCCCGTCCGACACCAGGGCGTCGAACGTGTTCAGGAACTCCTCCTGGGTGGCGCGCTTGGTGGCGAGGAAGTTGAGGTTGTCGAGCAGCAGCGCCGAGCACTCGCGGAACTGCCGGCGGAACGCGCCCATCTTGCCGAGCCGCGACGCCTGCACGAACCGCGTTGTGAACTCCTCCGCCGTCACGTAGCACGGCCGCTCGCCGCCGCGCCGCATGCCGAGGACGATGCCTTCCAGAAGGTGCGTCTTGCCGACGCCGGTGGGGCCGTGGAGGACGAGCGGGTTGGCCCCCTGGCCGGGGTCCTCGACGACGCTCGCGGCCGACGCGTGCGCCACCCGGTTGCACGGGCCGACGACGAAGTCGTCGAGCTTCTTCCACCGCCGCCCGGCGCGCGGCGCGAGGTCGAACCCGCCGGCCTCGGGGTCCGGTCGCTTCGACTTCGCCGACTTCGGCGCCACCGGGTCGCCGAACAGATCCTTCTGCGGCGAGGGGCTCGCGGAGCGGCGAGGGGCGAGGGGCAAGGGGCAAGTCGGAACCGGAGCCGCTGGCTCGGGCTTCTCTTCTTGCCCCTTGCCCCTTGCCCCTTGCCCCTCCGAGAAGGCGTCCGCGTCCACCGCCCACCGCACCGGCAGCGGCGCCCCGGCGGCGTCGGACGCGGCGGCGCGGACGGCCTCGCCGAACGTGTGTTCGAGCCAGTCGCGGGTGGACTCGTTGCGGGAGACGACGACCAGCTCGGAGCCGAGGCCGACGAAGCGGGTGTGGCCGACGAACCACAGGGTGAAGCGGGCGGCGCCGATCCGCGCGGCAACGGCGTCGGCGACGACCCGGTCGAGGGCGACGGGTGGTGCCG
The DNA here is from genome assembly GCA_035629595.1 of Urbifossiella sp. Taxonomy (GTDB): domain Bacteria; phylum Planctomycetota; class Planctomycetia; order Gemmatales; family Gemmataceae; genus Urbifossiella. Next base: position 9,889 of record DASPHQ010001174.1, read on the forward strand.
GGGCGGGTTGGGCCGCGGGG
>DASPHQ010001175.1:0-7289 GCA_035629595.1 Urbifossiella sp.
GGGACGGCATCGGGCCGGAGGTCATCGACCAGGCGATACGCGCCGCCGACGCCGCCGCGAAGAAGCACGACCGCGCCGAACTGAGCTGGAACCGGCTCCCGTGGTCCACCGCGTTCTACAAGCAGACCGGCCGGATGCTCCCCGCCGACGGCTGGGACACACTCGCCCAGCACGACGCCATCCTGTTCGGCGCCGTCGGCGACCCGAGCGTGCCAGACAAGGTCACTGTCCACGAGTTGCTGCTGCCGATGCGGCGGAAGTTCGACCAGTACGTGAACCTCCGACCCGCGTACCTGTTCGCCGGTGTGCCGTGCCCGCTCGTCGGCAAGAAGCCCGGCGCGATTGACATGCTGGTGTACCGCGAGAACACCGAGGGCGAGTACGCCCCGGTCGGCGGCCAGCTCTACCCGCAGACGGCCGACGAGGTGGCGATCCAGACGAGCGTATTCACCCGCCGCGGCTGCGAGCGCATCCTTCGCGCCGCGTTCGACGCCGCCCGGAAGCGGCCGCGGAAGCTGCTGACGAGCATCACCAAGTCGAACGCACTGGTGTACGGCATGGGCCTCTGGGACCACGCCTACGAGGCGGTGCGCAAGGACTACCCGGACGTGACCGCGAACAGCCTGCTGGTGGACGCCTGCGCGATGGACTTCGTGCGCCGCCCCGAGGCGTTCGACGTGGTGGTGGCGAGCAACCTGTTCGGCGACATCCTGACGGACCTGAGCGCGGCGGTGACCGGCAGCATCGGGCTGGCGAGTTCGGCGAACGTGAACCCCACGAAGGCGTTCCCGAGCATGTTCGAGCCGGTCCACGGCAGCGCCCCGGACATCGCCGGCAAGGGGATCGCCAACCCGCTCGCGGCCGTGCTGAGCGCGGCGCTGATGCTCGACCACCTGGGTTTGGCGGCGGGCGCGGGTGCTGTGCGGGCGGCGGTGTCGAAGGTGCTGGCCGACGGCGCGGTGAAGACGCCCGACCTGGGTGGCACGGCGACGACGACGCAGATGGGCGACGCCGTGGTCGCCGCGATCGGGTGACGCGCCCACGGCGGTCGCCTCGCTCCGCTCGTTCTCACGCTCCCCGAGGGCCGTCCATGCGCCGCCTGCTCGCCGTCCTGGTCGTGGCCGCCGTCCCGGTCGCGGCCCGCGCCCAGGAGCCCGCCGACCACCCGTTCAAGAACGTCAAGGTCGGCGACTACGCCAACTACACCATGACCTCCAAGGTCGGCACGTTCGACGCCAAGGGGACGATCACGAACACCGTGAAGGCCGTGTCCGCCACGGAGGTCACGATCGAGATGACCGGCACCATGAAGGGCATGCCCGTCCCCACGCAGACGCAGAAGATCGACCTCACCAAGGCGTTCGAGCCGGCGGTCGTGGGCGGCGGCGTCCCGGTGGCGAAATCTGACGCCAAGACCGAGAAGGTGGGCGAGGGGACGGAGAAGATCACCGTCGGCGGCAAGTCCTACGAGTCCAGGTGGGTGAAGATGAGGGTGACGACGAAGACCCAGGCCGGCGACGTGACGATGGACTTGAAGACGTGGGTCGGCAAGGACATTCCGCTCGGTCTCGGCAAGATGGAGATGACGAGCCAGCTCGCCGGCATGACGATGTCGATGACGATGGAGCTGACCGACAGCGGTCGGAAGTAGTGGGCAGTGGAGAGTGGACAGTGGACGGCAAGAAAGCCCGGGGACGGCCGTCCCCGGGCTTCGGTGTTTTCACTGTCCACTGCCCACTGCCCACTACGCGAACACGTCCAGCGCCGGGAACCCGTCGCCGAGCACGGCCTTGCTGTCCACGCCGAGCCAGCGGTCGAGCACGGCGGAGTACACCCGGCGGAAGTCGGTCGCGTGCGGCAGATTCCCGTCCTGCAACCCCACGATCCGCGGGTGGTCGCCGACCACGCCGCCCTTCACCTTGCCGCCGACCAGGAACACCGGGGCGCCGGCCCCGTGGTCGGTCCCCTTGCTGCCGTTCTCGTGCGCCCGCCGGCCGAACTCGCTGAACGTCAGCACGCACACCCGCTCGCGCTGCCCGCGCTCGGACAGGTCGCGGTAGAACGACGACACCCCGTCCGCGAACTGCTTCAACAGCGCCGCGTGCGCCCCGACCGCCCCGCCCTGCCCCGCGTGCGTGTCGAACCCGTCCAGCGACACGTAGAAGACGCGGGCGCCGACGCCGGCGTCGATGAGCTGCGCGGCGAGCTTCAGGCGGTTGGCGAACGCCGTGTCGGGGTACGGCACCGCCGGCTGGTACGCCCGGCCGACGGCGGCGAGGCGGTCGCTGCTGCTGTACGTGTTCAGCTGCGTCCGCGCCACGAAGTCGAGCAGGCCCGGGGTGCGGGCGTCGGGCGCCGGCTGGGCGGCGCCGGCCATCACGCCGCGCTGGGCGGCCGTGTCGGCCCCGCCGGACGCGGTCAGCCGCAGGCGGAAGTCGTCGAGCGACGCCACCGACGGCACCCGCACCGGCGCCCCGGCGAGGGCCAGCGGCGCGGCCTCGTTCGGCGCGCTCAGATGGAACGCCGGCAGCGGCTTCGCCTTCAGCGCCTTGCCGACCCACCCCTCGGTGAGCGTCTCGGCGGTGCTGGCGGCGTGCCACACTTCCATCGACCGGAAGTGCGACTGGCTCGGGTTCGGGTAGCCGACGCCCTGCACGATCGACACGGCGCCGCGATCGTTGAACAGCCGGGCGAGCATGTCCAGGCCGGGGTGCAGACCCAGGTCGCCGCCAATCGGCTTGAGCTGGTCGCGCGGCACGGCGATGGTCGGCCGGAGGCGGTAGTAGTCGGCGTTGCGGTACGGCACGACGGAGTTCAGCCCGTCGTTGCCGCCGCTGAGCTGGACGACGACGAGGACGGTGTCGCGGCTGCCGGCGGCGCCGGTCGGCGGGGCGGCCAGAGCTGAGCGGCCGATGAAGCCCGGGACGGAGGCGCCGAACCCGAGCAGCGTCGAGCGGCGGAAGAACTCGCGGCGGTCGGTCATGGCGGGGACTCCGGAGGGAATGGCCGCAAAAAAGGCACAAAAGACACAAAAAGTAAGACCGAACCAAATCCCGCTTTGTTCTTTGCCGGGTTTCTTTTTGTGTCTTTTGTGCCTCTTTGCGGCCAATCCGTCTTTGCTTCTAATCCAGCTGGAATTCGGGGAGCGTTAGTATCAGGTGCGTGACTGCGCGGGTGCGGTGGGCGGCGGCGTCGGCGGCAGACCAGTAGCCGGGGTGGCGCACGCCCTTCGCCTGATCCAGGTAGCCGAGCAACCGCTCCCGCGACGCGGCCGGCACGTCCCCCTGGAAGAATACACCAAGTAAGAAGTCGATCACGTCGGCGTCGGTCGTCTTGCCGTGGCGGGCGAGTAGCGCAGCCGGGTCGCTGCGACGGCTGAAGCGCGAGTCATCGGCACTGGTGAGCGCCAGCGCCAGGTTGTTGCGGGCGAGCAGCGTCTGGGCGTTCAGCCACGCCGGGCCGCCGTCCCAGCCCTTCACCGACGGCGGCGCGAACGGCACCTGCCCGAGAGCCGGTAGCGCCTCGGCCAGTGGCAGCGTGCCGACCGTCGCTTCGAGCCCGCGGACGATGCCGAGCACGAACTCGACCGGCGGCTTGATCCGCTGCCGGTACGCCGCCGCGGAGAAGAACAGCTTCGACCGCAGGACCGTCGCCACCACGCGGCCGGTGTCGTAGTTGCTGTCCCGGTACTGCGCCGCGAGTGCGTCGAGCACCTCGGCGGCCGGCGGCTCCGCTTCACTCACGAGGAGGCGGTACAGCTTCCGCACCACGAAGCGCGCGCACGCGGGGCTGTCCAGGCACATGCGGGCGATGTCGTCGCCGCGGAACGGGCCGGTGCGGCCGAACACCGTCTTCGGCGTCGGGTCGTGGTCGCGGGGGGTGAACACGCCGGCGCCGCCGGTCACCTTGTAGCCGGTGAACGCCCGCGCCGCCTCGCGGACATCGGCCTCGGTGTAGTTGCCGATGCCGAGGCTAAAGAGCTCCATCAGCTCGCGGGCGTAGTTCTCGTTCGGCCGGCCGCGGACGCTCTCCGTCGTGTCCAGCCACACCATCATGGCCGGGTCGGTCCCCATCTCGACGAGCAGGTCGCGGAAGCTGCCGAGGGCGTGGCGTTGAATGAGGCGGTACTGGCCGAGCATGAACCGGGCGTTGCCGACCTTCGCGTGGCTCGTGGCGAAGTGGTTGTGCCAGAACAGCGCCAGCTTCTCGCGCAGCGGGTGTGCCGTTTTCAGCATCCGGTCGAGCCACCATGCCGTGAGGCGCGGCAGCGGGGCGCCTGCGGGGAGGCTCCGCTCGCTCGCCATGAAGTCGGACGTGAGCGTGAAGTCGTCCGACTCCGGGCGACCGGTGAGGACGCGTTGCAGCGTCGCCTCGAAGCCGTCGCGGACGGCGGCGTCGAGTTCGGCGTGTGTGGGGCCGAACCCGGTGCGGCGGAGGAGATGACCGGCCTTGCGGCGGTCCCACGGGTCGGCGGCGGTGGGGGTGTAGGGAGTGAGCATGGCGGTCACTTCGGCTCCCAGATGAAGTCCGCGCGGTACACGTCGCGGCCGATGTCGAGTTCCGCGCGGGCGATGCCGAGCGCCCGCACCCATGCGGTCAGCGCGTCCACCTGCTTCCGCGCGTCCGCGAGGCCGATACCGCTCCGCAACACCGCGTCGGTGATGAACGGCTCGGGCACCCCCGCCAGGGCGTCGGCGGCGCCGGTCGCGTAACCCTTGCCGCGCCACACGGCCGGGCTGCCGGGGAGCGCCGCGGTCCGCTTCACCTCGGGGATCAGCGCCTTGCACACGTCCACCGTGCTCGCCACGACGAGGCTGTCGCCAACGACCGCGAAGCACGGCTCGAAGTTGTAACGAATCCCGTCCGGGTCGCCGTCCAGTGCCTTCCCGTCGGGGAACCGCCACGCCACGATCTTCACCCCGTCGTGCGTCGTCTCGGTCATCTTGAGGCCGAGTTGCAGGCTGGCGAGGAGCCCGGCGGCGCGAATGCTCGCCGGCACGCCGGTCAGGAACTTCGGGTCGCGCGCCGATGCCACATACCCGAACCCCGGCAGCGCGTTCCCGGGCAGCGTCTTGTACGGCTGCGTCGTGCGGTTCACGACCACGAGCCGGTGGTGCGGCCCCCACGCCTCCAGCAGCTCGCCGAGCTTCGCTGAGCCCGGCAGCACCTTCGAGATGTCGGCGTTCGCCTTGTCGAGATCACGGACCATCTCGGCGGTGAACAGGTCGCCGCGCTTCGCCCAGGCGTGGCCGAAGTCGAGGTAGAAGCTCTGGCTGTACACCACGCCCGGCGGCTCCAGCAGCGGCAGCGACCCGGGGCCGTCGCCGAGCGGCGTGTGCAGCGCGTACCCGGCGGGGAAGCCGGCCCGACCGCCCGCGATGCGAATCGCCAGTCGCAGGCCGCGCCCCTCGCGGTGGAGCCCGACGGCAACGTAGTCGGACTGCCGCAGGCTGTTCAGCGTGCCGCCGAGCACCATCTGCGCGAGGAAGTCGGTGCGGGTGCCGTCGAGGAAGTCGCGGGTGGCGGGCACCGCGCGGACGGCAGCGAAGTCGAGCCAAATCCACGCCAGCGGGTCGGCCGGCAGCGCCGCCCGCGCCGCGGTCACGGTCGGCTTCGCGGCCAGCGACGGCCGCGCGGGCTGGGCCAGCGCCGCCGTCAGCATCTCGGCGCGGTTAGTGATCAGCAGCGCGGCCCCCACCCGGGCGGCGTAAAAATCCTTCCCCAGACGGGCGGTGTCAGCCCCGGCCTGCGTGCCACGAGCGATCTTCTCCTTCGAGCCCTGGCGGACCAGTTCGTCGTCCAGTGCCCGGATCAACAGGTCGAACGCCTTTCCGACCGAGCGGTCGTTCGTCCCCTGCACCACGAGGAGGGCCGGCTGGTCGCCCTCGCCGAGGCTCCCGGCCACGACCGCCCCGCCGCCGGCGACCTGGTCGAGAAGCTCGGGCCATTTCGCCCCGAGCTCGCGTTCGACGTAGTCGAGGAGCTGGAACCCACGACGGACGACGGGGGCGTCGAGCACGTCACGGACCGGGCCGAGGCTCGGGGCGGACTTCACGGCGTCGAGGCCGGTGACCGTCTCGGCCAGCGCCCGCGGCCGCTCGACCTTCAGGAAGAACTGCGTCGTGGGGGGGACGAACCGGAGCGGGTCGGGGGCGTCGGCGCGGGCGGCCGGCGCGACCGCGAGTAGAACAAAGAGTGCGGCCGGGCGGGTCATGGGGCGGTCCGGGTAGGGGAGGCGCGTCCGGTGTTACCCCGGGCGGGCAGCCCCGGGTTTCAGGAAATGCGTCCCGACCGCGGAACTCCCGCGCCCGCTCGGGGTTCCAACGGGTGACACGTCCTTCCACCACGGCCGCACGGCCCGGGAGATTCCACCATGTTCGCGCGGATGTTCGCGGTCGCCGGGGCCACGCTGGCGGCGGTACTGGTGCTGGGGTCGGAGCCGCTCGACGCCCAGGACAAGGCGAAGGCCAAGGCCACGGCGGCGGCCAAGGGGACCACCAAGGCGACCGTCAAGGCGACGGCGAAGGCCAAGGCCAAGTTCGAGCCGCTGAACACGGACGCGCTGTTCAAGAAGCTCGACACCAACAAGGACGTGCTGCTCGACAACGCGGAGTTCGGGCGCATCCTGTCGGTTGAGCCGGCGCCGAAGGCGCGGAAGGGGAAGGACGCGGAGGCGCCGGACCTGCCGTTCGTGTTCAAGAGCCTCGACGGGAACGGCGACAAGATGCTGTCGCCGGAGGAGTTCAAGGGCGTGGTCGGGGCCATCTACCCGAACGGAAAGCGGTAGTCACGCCGGCTCGGTCGCCAGCTCCCGCATCGCCTGCTTGATGTCCGCCGGCTGCGGGACGCTGTTCGACTCGTACACCGGGTTCATGCCGATCCCCGGCAGGTGCTTCCCCATCAGGCACCGCGGCCGCACCGCCAGGTCGTAGAAGTGGTCGTCCACGACGCGCCGCAGCAGGTGCTCGCCGAAGTTCGTCACCTCCGAGTCCTCGTTCACGATCAGCACCCGGCCGGTCTTGAGCACGCTCGCCGACAGCAGCGGCCAGTCGTAGGGGAAGATGCTCCGCAGGTCGATCACGTCGAACGTGTGGCCGGCCTCGCGGGCCAGCTCGTCCGCGGCCTGCGCGCACAGCGGCAGCGGCCGGCCGTAGCTCACCACCGTGCCGCTCACGCCCTCCCGCACTAGATCGGCACTGCCGATGGGGACGACGTACTCCTGAAGGGGCGGCCACTGCGGCTGCCACGCCGAGCGGTCGCCGAGGGGGGCGTCGATCATCCGCGCCAGC
>DASPHQ010001176.1:0-4994 GCA_035629595.1 Urbifossiella sp.
ACCCTCGGCCCCGCGTCGCCCGACTACTGGCACCTCCTGATCGAGGCCAAGAAGCTGGCCTACGCCGACCGGGCCCGCTTCTACACCGACCCGCTGTTCTCCCGGGTGCCGGTCCGCGAACTCATTTCGCCCGAGTACGCCACCGCGCGCCGCCGTCGGATCGACGCCGCGAAGGCCGCGACCGACGTGCCCCACGGCGACCGGAAGCTCGGCAAGGCCGACACGATTTACCTGAGCGTGGTGGACAAGGACCGCAACTGCGTTTCGCTCATCCAGAGCAACTACTTCGGGTTCGGCTCCGGCCTCGCGGCCGCCGACCTGGGGTTCGCCGTCCAGAACCGCGGCTGCCTGTTCGCCCTCGACGCGGAGCATCCGAACCGCCTCGAACCGGGGAAGCGGCCGTTCCACACCATCATCCCCGCGATGGCGACGAAGAACGGAAAGCCGTGGCTGACGTTCGGCGTCATGGGTGGCGACATGCAGCCGCAGGGACACGTGCAGGTGCTCGTGAACCTGCTCGATTTCGGCATGAACGTGCAGCAGGCCGGCGAGGCGCCGCGGGTCGAGCACGTCGGCCACGCGACGCCGACCGGGCGCCCGGCCGCGCCGAACGGCGGCACCGTGAAGGCCGAGCATGGCATCCCCGAGGCAGTCGTCGCCGAGCTAACCCGCCGCGGTCATCAGGTGGAGCGCGTGCGGACGAACGGCGGCGGCTACCAAGCGATCCTGATCGACCATACCACCGGCGTGTTGCACGGCGGCACCGAGGCCCGCAAGGACGGCGCGGCGGTCGGGTATTGAGCCGTCGCCGCCGACCCGCTACGGTACGGAAAGCCCCACGTCCTCACCCGGAGAGAGCCATGAGCGACGCCGTGACCCCGGAAGTGAAGCAGGCCCGGATGACCGAGTTCGTGAAGCTGATGCCGCTGATCGTCGAGCTGGCCGGGCTGGCGAAGGCGGGCCCCGGCGTGGTCTTCTCCCCCGATCAGATCGAGGGGCGCGCGATGAGCATTCGTGCCGCGTACAAGGCCGCCCGGAATCTCATCAGGGACGTGGGCGAGAACGGCTGATTCACCCCGCCCGGTCGGCGACGGCGATCCCGGTCGCGGTGGCGAACGCCCGGCAGCACGCGGTCGTCACCATCACGCGACTCGCCCCCTTCGCGGTCATCCGGTCGGCGGTCGCGCCGCCGACGGCGACGGCGTTCCCGGCGCCGATTTCCACGTCGGTCCAGTCCATGCCGCGCCGCCACGGAACGCCGAGTGACCGGAACACCGCGTCCTTCGCCGCCCACACCGCGGCGAACGCCTCCGTCGTGCGTGGGTCGGCGTTGCAGCGGCCGATCTCGCGGTCAGTGTAGACGCGGCGGAGGAACGCCTCGCCGTGCCGGTCGATCAGCTTCCGCACCCGGGCGCACTCCAGCACCTGGGTGCCAATCCCCACGATCATCGCACGTCGTCCTCGGCCGGCCGGGGCGGTAGAATCACCCCTTCAGCCTACCCGATGCGGCCGAAGGAGTCAGCCCGTGCCCGACCCCGGTGACCTGCTCGCCGACCTGACCGACGACCAGCGGGCTGCGGTCACCCACGCCGAGGGGCCGCTCCTCATCCTCGCCGGGGCCGGGTCGGGCAAAACGCGCGTCATCACCCGCCGTGTCGGCTACCTCCTCCAGCAGGGCGTGCGGCCCGGCAGCATCCTGGCGATCACGTTCACGAACAAGGCCGCCGGCGAAATGCGGCAGCGCGTCGAGAAGCTGGTGCCGGGCAACCGCGTGTGGGTGAGCACGTTCCACAGCCTCGGGGCGCGTCTGCTGCGGCAGTACGCCGACCGCCTCGGCATCGACCGCAACTTCACCATTTATGACACCGACGACCGCAACAAGCTGGTGAAGGACGCCCTGGCCGCGACCGGGATGGACGACGTGAAGTTCAGCCCTGACCGGCTCGGCGGCGCGATCAGCAAGGCGAAGAACCAGCTGCTGACGCCGAACGGGTACGAGAAGACCGCGAACGACTTCTTCACGCAGACCGTGGCCAAAGTGTACCACGGCTACGAGAAGCGCCTCCGCGCCGCGAACGCGATGGACTTCGACGACCTGCTGTACCTGCCCGCCCAGGCGCTGAAGCTGAACGAGGAGTTCCGCCGCGACCTGGACTCGCGGTTCCGCTACGTGCTGATCGACGAGTACCAGGACACCAACTCGGCGCAGTACGAGGTCGCCCGCCGGCTGTCGGTGGACTACCCGAACCTGTGCGTGGTCGGCGACCCCGACCAGTCGATTTACAAGTGGCGCGGCTCGGACATCAAGAACATCCTCGACTTCGAGCGCGACTTCCCGACGGCCCGCGTCATCACGCTGACGCATAACTACCGCAGCACGAAGAACGTCCTCCGCGCCGCCAGCGCGCTCATCGACCGGAACAAGCAGCGCAAGAAGAAGGCGCTCGTCACGGACAACCCGAACGGGGAGCCGGTGCGCGTCCTCACCTTCGACAACGGACTCGACGAGGCCGAGGGCGTCGTCGTGCGCATCAAGGATGCCGTCAAGGCGGGGCGGTTCAAGTACCGCGACCACGCCATCTTCCTGCGCATCAACGCGCTCACCCGGTCGCTGGAGTCGGCGTTCGTGAAGCACGGCGTGCCGTTCCAGATCGTGAAGGGGCTGGCCTTCTTCGAGCGGAAGGAGAACCGCGACGTGCTCGCCTACCTGCGGCTCGTCGTCAACCCGCAGGACAACGTCAGCTTCTTCCGCGTCGTGAACGAGCCCACCCGCGGCGTCGGCAAGACCTCCCTCGAGCGACTCGTGTCGTTCGCCGGGCGCGAGGAGATTCCGCTGCTCGCGGCCGCGGCGCAGGTGGCGCGCATCCCCGACATCAAGGGGAAGGCCGCCACCGGCCTCCGCGACTTCTACCGCCTCGTGACGGAACTCCGCACCAAGCTCGACCTGCCGCCGCACGAACTCATCGACCTCGTCATCAAGCAGTCCGGATACGAGAAGATGCTGCGCGACTCGGACGACCCCGAGGACGCCGACCGGCTGGCGAACGTGTCCGAACTCGTCACCGCCGCGAAGCAGTATCACGACGAGAACCCCGACAGCAAGGCCGTGGACTTCCTGGAGCAGATCACCCTCGCGTCCGACACCGACGGGTGGGACGAGGCCGCCGACCACGTCTCGGTGATGACGCTCCACGCCAGCAAGGGGCTGGAGTTCCCGGTGGTGTACGTCCTCGCCGTGGAGGAGGGGCTGCTGCCGCACGAGCGCAGCCTGGGGAAAGACGAAGACGTGGAGGAAGAACGGCGGCTCTGCTTCGTCGGCATGACGCGGGCGATGAAGGAACTCTACCTGAGCCACGCCCGGATGCGCGAGTTCCGCGGGCAGCTGAACTACGCCATCCCGAGCAGCTTCCTCGGCGAGCTGCCGCGCGACGGGTCCGTCGAGCAGGTGGACCTGTCAATGACGCGGAACGTCGCCCGCGGGGCCGCCGACGAGTGGCGGGCGAAGGTGGCACCGGCCGCGCGCGACTGGGCCGACACCGGCGTCCGCCCGTACCTGCCGCCGAAAAAAGCGGACGACCCGGGCTCGATTTCCGCCCCGCCGGACACCGGCCTCGCGGTCGGCGCCCTGGTTCAGCACGACGAATACGGTCTCGGCCAGGTGACGGACCTTAGCGGGTTCGGCGCCTTGCGCCGCGTGAAGGTGCGATTCCCCGGCCACGGCGAGAAGACGTTCGTGGCCGACAAGGTGAAGCTGAAGGTGGTCGGGCGGCGGAAGGAGTAGCGCTAGTAGTCCTGCCGCGGGAGCTTCTCCAGCGCCTCCTTGAACGCCTTCGCCGAACCGAATCGGTCGGTCGGCACCTTGGCGATGCTCTTGAGGAGCAGCGCGGCCAGTTCGGGGTCCACTTCCTTGTTGTGGTCGCGCGGGTTCTTCGGCGGCGAGTTCATCACGCGGCGCGAGTACTCGTTGGAGTCCATCGACCGCTCCCACGGCAACCCGTAGGTGAACAGTTCGTAGGCCGTCACGCCGAGCGCGAACAGGTCGACGCGGTGGTCCGTGGTCCGCCGGGAGAGGAGCTCCGGCGCCATGATTTCCTTGGTGCCGGTACGGTTGCCGGGGGCGCAGAACGGCGGCGTGTACGGGATCGTCAGGCCGAAGTCGATCAGCTTGAGCACGCCCTCGGTGTTGACCATGATGTTCCGCGCGCACAGGTCGCGGTGGAGGTATTTGGAGTCGTGGATGAACTGGAGGGCGTCGCACAGCTGCGACAGGTAGTTGATGCGGTTCCCCTTCAGCTGCGCGTTCCGCGTCTCGATCAGGTAGCTCAGGCCGAACCCGTCCACCCACTCCATGACGATGTACGGCTCGCCGTTGGTCGTGAGGCCGTGCTCGTAGGTGCGCACGATGTTCTCGTGCTTCAGCGCCATGCAGACCTCGCCCTCCGACGGCTTCTTCAGGCCGGGGAAGCGGGCCTCGAACTCCTTCGTCTTCACCTTGTCGAGGACTTTGAGGCAGACGTTCCGGCCGATCTCCCGGTCGTAGGCCCGGTAGACCTTGGACATGCTCCCCTGGCCGGTCTTGCCGCTCAACTCGAAGCGCTTGGCGACGTTCGCCACCTTGCGCGGCGCGCCGCCGACCCCGCCCCTGTCCTTACCCTTGCCGGTCAGAAAGTCGAAAAAGCCCACGTGCGCCTCGCGGCGTTACTGGATGTCGCAGTAGTCGATGATGCGGGCGACCTCGGTCCGCAGGTCGCGGCGGTGGACGATGCGGTCCACGAACCCGTGCTTCAGCAGGAACTCGCTCGTCTGGAACTTCTCGGGAAGTTCGAGCCCGACGGTGTTGCGGATCGTCCGCCGGCCGGCGAAGCCGATCATCGCCCCGGGCTCGGCGAGGTGAAGGTCGCCCTGCAAGGCCCAGCTCGCGGCCACGCCGCCCATCGTCGGGTTCGTCAGAATCGACACGTACAGCCCGCCGGCGCTGTCGTACCGGCCGAGGG
>DASPHQ010001177.1:0-3617 GCA_035629595.1 Urbifossiella sp.
GCTTCACCGCGAACACCGCCGACCCGTCCGGGTTCGTGCTCTCGTGCGTGAGGCGGTACGTGTCCTCGGGGTTGTCGTCCGGGAGGACGAACGCCTTGCCGGTGGCGTCCTCCGTCCACGCCCCGGTGACGCGGTAGCGGATGACGACCTCGGCCCCGCTCGGCCACACCTCCTGCGTGACGTTCTCCAGCTGCACCGAGCGCGGGATGTCGGCGCTCGCCAGCGCCTGCCGTTGCAGGAGGATGCCGGCGAGCGTCGGGTTGACGGCGGCGAACACGGCCCACGCCAGCAGCGCCGGCGCGGCGGCGGCGGCGCCCCACAGCACGGGGCGGTAGTCGATGAGTTTGGTGAGGCGGTGGCGGGCGGCCATCTCGCCGGCCTCGCGGGTGACCTCGGCGATCAGCACCGCGGACATGCCGGCCGTCTTCGCCCCGGCGCGGTTCAGCTGCAGCGCCGTGACGAGGCGGTGGTCGAACTCGGGGATGGCCTTTTCGGCGCGGAGGGCGAGGTCGTCCACGGGCGGGGCGGCGAGCCACGGCCGCAGCACGAGGACGTAGGCGAGCCCGGCGGCGAGCGCGACCTGGCCGGCGCTGACGAGCAGCCGGAGGGCGAACGGCACGTCGGCGAAGCGGTCGTAGAGCCAGTCGGCGAAGCAGGCGACGCCGAGGACGGCGAGGACGGCGCCGACCACGGCCCCGCCGCCGAGGGCGAGCCGCACCAGCCGTTCGCGGAACCGCCAGTGGCGGAGCTGTCGGAGCAACAGGTTCATTGGCGTTCCGCCCTCACAGTCGGCGCGTTGGCTCGGGGCTTCGGCTCGGGGCCGGTAGCCGCGGGCTTCAGCCCGCGCCCACCTGCGGCGTTCATCACGGGGTCACGCGGTTCGGACACCGCCGACGTCGCGCGGGCTGAAGCCCGCGGCTACCGGCCCCGAGCCGAGAGCCGCCGACCCACCTATCAACTCAGCCCGACGAACTTCCGCGCCACCCACTCCAGCGTCAGCAGGCCGACCACCAGCATCAGCGCCCACTTGTTCCACAGCACGTACTCGGTCCGCGTCGTGTACGGCACCGTCTGCGGCTTCACCTGCTCGGCCAGCGTCGCCAGGTCCTCCTCGCGGTAGAACCGGCCGCCGCTCGCCTCCGCCAGCTTCCGCATCTCGCCCTCGGCCAGCCCGCCGGGGGCGCGCTCGTCGTCCGGCGGCAGCGCCACCCGGTAGTCCAGTGCCGCGGGGGCGCCGTTGCCCGGGTCCACCTTCAGCGCGAACCGCCCCTCGGCGTTGAACGGCAGCGTCGCCACGTACTCGCCGGTCGCCCGCCCGCCGGGGCCGCGCACCGCCGTCAGCTTCACCGGCACGTCCGCGGCCGCGTCGTTCGGGTCGGCGTTCACCTTCACCAGCCGGGCCTCCACCTCGTCGGCCGTCACCGGGGCGAAGTCCTTCGTGAACAGCCGGGCGTACACCTGACCCGCCTTCCCGCGCACCGGCTCCGTCGTGTCCAGCGACAGCTGCGTCAGCTTCGTGCCGACCGTCCGCGGCACCCCGGCGGCGTACACCGCCTGGCTCCAGAACCGGCCGAAGTAGCGGTCGGCCTCGTTGAACCGCCACCGCCACGTCTCGTCGAACGCCAGGAACAGCACGTACCCCTTCCCGAAGTAGTGCCCGGCCAGCAGCGGCATCGGCTTGTCGTCGGCGGTGCGGAGCGTCGGGTGCTGCAGGAACACCTCGCACGCCGGCCGCAGCCGCGTCACCGGGTAGTGCCAGAACAGCTCCGGCAGCCGCTGCCACGTCTTCGCGTTGTCGAGCGGGTCGTCCTCGAGCGCCAGCAGCGGCGCCCGGGTCGCGGCGGGGGCGACCACCGGGCGGAACCCGGTCGGCCGCTGCGGGCTGTCGATCGGGAACCGCACCGCGTCGAACTCGACCGGCAGCACGTCCGCGATCGGCCCCTTCGCCCACCCGGCGGGGGCGTTCCACCGGCCGGCCATGTGGATCAGCCCGCCGCCCTCCGACACGAACTCCTTCACCACCTCCTGCTGCTCGGCGTTCAGGAACGTCGCCGGCACGTCGCCGAGCACGATCAGATCATACACGAACAGTTCCTTGCGGAACGCCTCGCGCCCCTTGGCGAACTCCGGCACCCACGGCACGCCCGACTTCAGGGCGCTGCGGTCGGCGTCGGTCAGGTGGAACGCCGCCTCGACGCGGCGGTCGCGGAGCAGCGCCCGCTGCAGGAACTTGAAGTCGAACCGCGGCACCGAATCGACCACCAGCACCTTCAGCTTGCGGTCCACGACGCGGACCGGCTTCAGCAGCTCGTCGGTCAGCACCTCGGCCGCGGCGCCCTGGCCGCTGGTCACCTTCACCGTCACCGTCAGTTCCTGCTTCGGGGCGGCGGCGTCCTGCTTGGTCGGCACGAAGCTCAGCGTCTCGCGCAGGTCGTCGCCGGTCTGCACCGGGTCGATCGTCTTCTTCGCCACCTCGCGGCCGCCGTAGTTCACGACGATCTCGGCGCGGCCGTCGGTCACGCCCTGCACGCGGTAGCGCACGGGGATGGACACGAGGTCGTCCACGAACACCGAGTCGGGCACGGCCACGTCGCGGAGGCGGAGCTGCCCGAACGCCGAGCTGCCGACGCCGTAGACGTGCAGCGGCACGCCGACGCGCTTGCACTCGCGGGCCAGGTCGTCGAGGCCGACCCGGCTGGCGTTCTCGCGGCCGTCCGTCACCACGACGATCGCCGTCGGCAGGTCGTTCTCGTCGCGGCCGACCAGCTCGTTGACGGCGTCGGCGAGGGCGGTCGCGGGCTCGGTGGCGCTGACGTTCTTGAGCCACGTCAGGTCGGACGCCTCGCGGCCGGAGCGGCGGCTGCCGAACGTGGCGAGTTCGAGCGGGCCGGCGGCGTCGCGCAGCTTGTCGAACAGTTTGAGCTTCGGGTGCGTGAGGGCGGCGCGGGCGACCTCGATGCGCTTCGGGCGATCGGGGAACTCGCCCGTCCCGGTCAGCGGCGTGGTGAGGTCGGTGGGGATGCCCTTATCCGCGTCGACGCGGTCGAAGGCGATGGCGGCGCGCCACCGGTCGGCGGTGTTCGGCCGGGGGTCGTCGCGGTCCATGCTCTGCGACACGTCCACGAGCACCGCGACGGGGCGGCGGCGGTCGCCCTTCGTCTCCTTCACGTACACCGGCCGCAGCAGCAGGAACGCGATTGCCGCGACGATGCCGACGCGGACGACGGCGAGGAACGCCTTCGCCGGCGGCTTGACGCGCCCGCCCTCGCGGACGTACAGGAACACGACCCACGCCGCGGCGACGACGCCGAGGGCGAGGGCGACGCCCCAGTGGAACGAGCCGCGGAACTGGAGTGCGTCGAGGAACGTCATGGGAACCTAACCCGCCAAAGGAATCCGAACCAGCTCGGGTCTTGAGCCCGGAGGGCGTCGGCGTGTAGCCCGGGGTGCAACCCCGGGCGGCGTCGGCGGTGATCCGAGGTGCGATGCGGTGCGAACTCCGCCCATCGCCCGCCCGGGGTTGCACCCCGGGCTACACGCCGACGCCCTCCGGGCTCAGAACCTGGATCAGTCGCCGACGGGATGGCGCGATTGTACGGCCGCCGGAGTTGCCCCTT
>DASPHQ010001178.1:0-2989 GCA_035629595.1 Urbifossiella sp.
CAACCGCGCCTGGCTCCGCGCCCAGCAGTTAAACGTTGTCGGCGACGAGATGACCGTCTACGGCGAGGGTATGGCGTACAGGGGCCGGTTCACGGTGATCACCGACCGGCCGCTCCGGCGGCTCCAGTTCTTCACCCTCACCAAGAACGGGAAGATGAGTGAGCCAGGTTTACCGGGCCTGTACCAGGTCGGAGACGAGCAACTGACCCTCGCCATCCCCGTCTTGAAGCCGACGACCTTCGACCAACTGCCCGAGCGGCTCGAAAGCACGGCCGAGAACGGAATGGTGCTCTGGCGGTTCGAGCGTCTGGTGTTGCCCATCGCACCTCCGCCGCGAGTGAAGCGATCCGAACCCGTCGCGCCGGTTCCATCGTGTAGCGGGATGGGTGGTGACTTGAATTCGCAGAGGTAGCAGTTACTATCTGTCCCGCCGCTGCGGATGATCTCGCCACTCGAACTGACGACGGAGTTGGACTTATGACCCCCCCACACCTGCCGCTGGCCGAGGTCACCCGCCGGGCGATCGCCGTACTGTCGCGGGAACTCGGGCCGGCCGACACGGCCCGGTTCGTGGCGCAGTTCTCCAACGGCTCGGGCGACTACACGGCCGAACGGGTCGAGCAGTTCGCCGGCCGCACGGTCGCCGAACTCGCCGCCGACATCCGCGCGACGGCGGCCCAGACCCCCGCGCCGGAGTAGAGCGTCGCCGGGCGGCGGGCGGGGTCGTACCCTGACTCATCGTCCGCCCCCGCCGAGACCCCGCCATGCCCGCCACCCGCGGCGAACAGTTCGCCGGCGTCACCGTCGCCCTCGTCACCCCCTTCACCAACGGCGACATCGACTGGGACGACCTCGGCAGACTCGTCGACTGGCACGCCGACCAGGGCACCCACGGCCTCGTCCCCTGCGGCACCACCGGCGAGTCCCCCACCCTCGACCACGACGAACACGAGCGCGTCGTCGCCTTCGTCTGCGAGCGCGCCCGCGGCCGACTCAAGGTCATGGCCGGCACCGGGTCCAACAGCACCCGCGAAGCGATCCGCATGACCAAGGCCGCCAAGAAGGCCGGCGCCCACGGCACCCTCCAGGTCGGCCCCTACTACAACAAGCCCACCCAGGAAGGCTACTTCCGCCACTTCGCCGCCGTCGCCGACGCCTGCGACTTGCCGCAGGTCATCTACAACATCCCCGGCCGCACCGGCTCCGAGATCGCCGCCGAGACCATCGCGCGGCTGGCGGAGGCGTACCCGGTCGTCGTCGGCGTGAAGGAGGCGACCGGCAAGCTCGACATGGCGTCGCAGGTGGTCGCGCTGACCGACCTGACGGTGCTCAGCGGCGACGACAGCCTGACGCTGCCGATCCTGAGCGTGGGCGGCCGCGGTGTGGTGAGCGTGGTCGGCAACGTGGTGCCGAAGGACATGATGGCGCTGTGTGCGGCGTTCGACGCCGGGGACGTGGCGGGCGCCCAGAAGTGGCACCGGAAGCTGTTCCCGCTGTGCCGCGACATGCTGGGCGTGGCGACGAACCCGATCCCGCTGAAGGCGGCGATGAAGCTGCTCGGCCGCGGCACCGGCGAGCTGCGGCTGCCGATGACGCCGCTGGACGCGGCGGGCGAAGCGCGGGTGCGGGCGACGCTCAGCGGGTACGGGTTGCTGTGACCGATCGGCGGGTGGTATAGCCTGGTAGCCGCGGGCTTCAGCCCGCGTACACCTTTGGCGTCCACCAGGGGGCGACGCGGTTCAGACACCGCGTAGGTGGGCGCGGGCTGAAGCCCGCGGCTACCAGACCCGGCCGTTATCCCCGCGACCGAACCGACACTACCCGCGAAGCTCCGCCGGCATTTCACCCGAATAGCTCGCCCACAGCGCGTCCATCGGGTGGGCGCACCACACCGACGGGTCGACCGCCTTCATGTGCCGGGTGATCTGCATCAGGCAGCCGACGTTGCCGGTGAACATCGCCCGCGCCCCCGTCCCCGCCACGTTCGCCGCCTTGCGGTCGCCGAGCCGCGTCGCCATCTCGGGCTGCGTCAGGTTGTAGCTCCCCGCGGCGCCGCAGCAGAGTTCACTTTCGGGCAGCGGCACCAGTTCCAGCCCGGGGATCAGTTCGAGGAGCTGCCGCGGCTGCTTGAAGATCTGCTGCGCGTGCCGCAGGTGGCAGGCGTCGTGGTACGTGGCGCGGATGGGGAGCGGGTGGGTCGGCTTCACCGGGCCGAGTTCCATCAGGAACTCGTGGACGTCGCGCACCTTGCTCTGGAAGCGGGCGGCGGCGGCGGCGTGCGGGGTGTCGTGCATCATGTGGGCGTAATCCTTCAGCTGCGCCCCGCAGCCCGCCGCGTTGTTGATGACGGCGTCCACGCGCTCGAACCGGGCCGCGTCGTCGGCGCCGAAGATGTGGCAGTTCTTCGCCGCGAAGTCGCGGGCCGGCGTCTCCTCCGCGGCGTGGTAGTGGAGGGCGCCGCAGCAGCCCTGGTTGCGCGGAATCCACACCTCGCAGCCGTTGGCCTGGAGCACGCGGGCGGTGTTCAGGTTCGTCTCGGGGAACAGCGCGTCGGCGACGCAGCCGAGGAACAGGGCGACGCGCGCCCGCGGCTTCCCTTCCGGCTCGAGCACTTCGGGGAGCTGGCCGTAGTGCGGCTTCAGCGCCGGCAGCATGTCCTTCATTGCCCGGAACTTCGCGGGGATGAGGCGGTCGGCGCCGATCTTCGTCAGCAGCCAGTCGAGGCCGGTCCACTGCATGAGGCGCGCCGGGGCGAGGCTGAGGCGGTTGGCCCAGCGGTACGGGAAGACGTGGAACAGGAGGAACCGCTGCACCGCGTTGAGCGTGGCGGTCTGGCGGCCGGGTTCGAGGTGGGCCATGTACTCGCGGAACGGCTCGATGAGTCGGCCGTACTGCACGCCCGACGGGCACGCGGTTTCGCACGCCCGGCAGTTCAGGCACAGGTCGAGGTGGCGCTTCACGTCGTTGTCGAGGGCGAGGGCGCCGTCGA
>DASPHQ010001179.1:0-2356 GCA_035629595.1 Urbifossiella sp.
ACTCATCAGCGGGCGCCCCATCTCGTTCAAGATGGACCTGTACAACCCGCTGTACGTGCCGCGCCCGACGGTGGAGCCGGAGCTGTTCGCGTCCCTCCGCCCGCCGACCTACGACGGCGGCTTCAACGGCCGCGCGGACAAGGATCGCATGGTCTACCGCGGGCTGACCGATTCGACCGCTCCGTTCGCGGACACGAACAACCCCGTGTTCGCCGGGCAGGCGAAGGCCGATCCCCGGGCCGGGTTCGCCCCGCCGCGTGAGAAGCGCGAGGCGGAATCGCTCATGCTGGGCGCCGTCGTCCCCAACGACTCCACCGCCGCCGGTTCCGTTCGACTCCAGCGCGAGTTGGCGGCGCGCATCGGCACCGCGTCGGTCGGCAGCGCCGCCACCGGGGGCAAGCTCGGCGACTACTTCCAGTACGCCATCGACCACCCGGTCTCGCTCGCCCGGCAGAAGAGCGCCATGCTGCCGATCGTCGGCAAGGACGTGGAAGGCACGCGGGTGAGCATCTACAACCCGGCCGTACAGCCGAAGCACCCGCTGCTGGGACTGCGGTTCAAGAACACGTCCGGGATGCACCTCTCGCAGGGGCCGATCACGGTGTTCGAGGGGAGCACCTACGCCGGCGACACGCGCGTGCTCGACGTGCAGCCGGGCGAGGAGCGGCTCGTGTCCTACGCCATCGACCTCGGCACCGAGGTGGACCCGCAGAACGGGCCGGGCACGTCGCGGATCACGAACGTGAAGGCGGTGAAGGGGATCGTCACCACGACGACGAAGGTGCGCGAGGAGAAGAAGTACCGCGTCGCCAACCGCTCGCAGACGGACCGGACGCTGGTGATCGAGCACCCGAACCGCACGAACCAGCAGTTCAAGCTGGTCGAGACGGCGGCGCCGGTCGAGGACACGGCGGGGGTGTACCGGTTCCAGATCGCGGTGAAGGCCGGCGGGGAGACGACGTTCCCGGTGACGGAGGAGCGCGACGTGGCGGCGCAGGTGGTGCTGACGAACAACCCGGACCAGACGATCCGCTTCGTAATGAACCTGAACGAGGCGACGCCGGCGCTGAAGGCGAAGCTGGCGGAGGCGCTGAAGCTGAAGGGGGCGTGGGACGGCCAGCTCCGCGAGCTGACGCAGGTGAAGGCCGACCTAGCCCGGCTCGCCACCGACCAGGACCGCATCCGCAAGAACCTGGCGGCGACGCCGCGCGAGGCCGAGGTGTACCAGACGTACCTCGCCCGGCTGGCGACGCAGGAGCGCGAGATCGACGGGCTGACCACCCGGGAGCGGACGCTGATGGCCGCCGAGTTCCAGGCCCGGAAGGGGTTCGAGGACTACCTGGCGAACCTGACCGACTGACGTTGCCCCGCCCCGAGGCCCGCCATGACCAGCCCCGTCACCCGCCGCGCCGCCGTCACCGCCGGGGCCGCGATCGTCGCCGGCCGCGCCGCCGGCCGGCCCGCCCCGCCGCGGGTCAAGGTCGGCCAGATCGGCGTCGGCCACGCCCACGCCACCAAGCTCGCCGTCTACCGGGCGTCGCCGGACTACGAGGTGGTCGGCGTCGTCGAGCCGGACGAGGGACTCCGGAAGCGGGCCGAGGACCAGCCGGCGTACCGCGGGCTCCGCTGGCTGACCCGCGACCAGCTCCTCGGCACGGCGGGGCTCCAAGCCGTCCTCGTCGAGACCCGCGTCCGCGACCTGCTCGGCCACGCCGAGGCGTGCGTCGGGGCGGGGATGCACGTCCACGTCGACAAGCCGGCCGGCGAGTCGCTCGCCCACCTCGCCCGCGTTTTCGCCGTCGCCGAACAGAAGAAGGTGCTCGTGCAGCTGGGCTACATGTACCGCTACAACCCGGCGGTCGTGCTGCTCCGCGACTTCCTGCGGAAGGGCTGGCTCGGCGACGTGTTCGAGGTCCACGCGGTGATGAGCAAGGTCGTGGACCCGGCCGCGCGCCGCGAGCTGGCCGCGTACCCCGGCGGCATGATGTTCGAGCTCGGCTGCCACGTAATGGATCTCGTCGTCGGCGTGCTCGGCAAGCCGGCGGCGGTGGCGCCGTTCCACACGCGCACGGCCGCCGACGGCCTGCTCGACAACACGCTGGCGGTGCTGACGTACCCGCGGGCGACGGCGACGGTGCGCTCGACCGCGCTGGAGGTCGAGGGCGGCGACCGGCGCCACCTCGTGGTGTGCGGGACCGAGGGGACGTTCCACGTCCAGCCGCTCGACAACCCGGCCGCGTGGGTGTCGCTGTCCCGCGACCGCGACGGGTACAAGAGGGGGACGCAGGCGGTGACGTTCCCGCGGTACACCCGGTACGTCGCCGACGCGGCCGACATGGCCCGGGTGATCCGCGGC
>DASPHQ010001180.1:0-2943 GCA_035629595.1 Urbifossiella sp.
TGGTTCAGGCAAGGCCGGTTGGAAACCGGCCCACGCCGGACGGCCGGCTGGAAGCCGGCCCCACGTCACCGCTCGGGGTGCTGGTTCTCCCACGTCAGGATGTGGTGCATGAGGTCCGGCGCCTCCAGGTCGCTCGGCGGCAGCGGCCACGCGAACCGCTCGGCGGCGGCCAGCTGCGACGCGGCCCCACGACCCTGCGGCTCGTTCCACAACTGCACGAACCGGCGGATCGCCCGGCCGCGGCGGCACAGCCGGTGGACGCACGACCAGGCGTCGTCCGGCGTCCGTGACGCCTCGGCCAGCAGTTCGGTCCAGTCGGTCAGCCACTCGACGAGCATCTTGGCCTCGATGTCCCCGAGCCCCCGGGTCAGCGCCTCGTCGCGGAGGACGTGGCGGAGCATCGGGTCACACGGCGTCGGCATGAACGGCCCCCCGGCCGCGGGCACTCGGTGCCCGGCGGCGTGATCGGCCCCGCGGGCGGGGCAGCGGTTCCCCGCCGTTCCCCCCCCGCCCGCGGGCACCCCTGTCCCCGTCCTTCGTCATGATCGTGCGAACCGGGGCGCGTATAACGGCCGGGTGCCGCGGTCGCAAGCGGACATGCCGGTGAAGCACGCACCCGTTGCCGCGGGTGGGCTTTCAGGCCTCTCCCAACCCACCACAGCCCACCCAAAATGCTGTCATTCCTCGCCGGGCTCGTCGTGCGGCTACTCGTCCGGTTCCGGGTTTACTCCCGCGAGCGGGTGCCGCGCACCGGCGGGTGCCTGCTCGTCGCCAACCGCGTCGGCCCGCTCGATCGACTGATGCTCCGCGCCGCCTGTCCGCGCGGCGTGCGTATCCTCCCCGACCGCGGCTACGACGCGGCCGAGGTCGCCGCGACGCTCGACGGCGGCGCCTGCGTCCTGATGTTCCCCGAAGGCGGCGTGACCGGCAGCGGCCACCTCCGCGCGTTCGGCCCCGAACTCGACGCGATTCTCGCCGCCACGAAAACGAACGTCGTGGTGGTGCCGGCGTGCTCGGGCGGCCTCTGGGGCGGCCGGTGGAGCCGCTCGCCGGGGCAGCGCACCGACGCCGCCGGCGTGATGTTCGGCGAGCCGCTGCCGAAGACGACCGCGAGCCCCGAGGTCCGGCTCGCGGTGGAGGAGCTGCGCGCCGGCCTCGCGGTGAAGCTCAGCGATTACACCCCGCTGGTTCACCAGGGGTTCGTGCGGAGCGCGGTGTCGTTCCGCAACCTGTTCCGGCCGGCGGTCGTCGACTACGCCGCGGGCGAGAAGACGCTGACCGGCGGCAAGCTGTTCGTCGGCGCGATGTGCGTGACGCGCTACCTCCGCGGCCGGGTCGGCGACGCGCAGAACGTCGGCGTATGGCTCCCCACGTCGCTCGGGGGGATGCTGGCGAACCTGGGGATCGCCTTCCTCGGCCGCACGTCGGTGAACCTGAACTACACGGCCGGCGGCGGCGCGGTGGCCTCCGCGGCCCGGCAGGCGGGGCTGAAGGTCGTCGTCACCTCGAAGCGCTTCCTGACGCGCTTCCCGCTGGAGCTGCCCGACGACGTCGCACGCATCTACCTGGAGGACGTGCTGGCGGCGGTCACCTCGAAGCAGCGCGTCGGCACCTTCCTGATGGCTCTTTTCCTGCCGGCGTGGGTGATCGAGCGGTTCGTCCTGGGCCTCCACCGGCACCGGCCGGACGACGTGCTCACGATCGTGTTCAGCAGCGGCAGCACGGGCGAGCCGAAGGGCGTGATCCTGACGCACCGGAACATCGCGTCGAACGTGGACGCCGCCGTCCGCACCATCCGGATCGCCCGGACCGACAAGCTGATGGCGGTGCTCCCCTTCTTCCACAGCTTCGGCTACACGGTCTGCCTGTGGGCGCCGCTGGTCGCGGCGGCGACGGCGATCCTGTCGCCGGACCCGCGGGCGGCGAAGGAGGTCGGCGCGATCATCAAGAAGCACGGAGCGACGATCTTCCTCAGCACCGCGACGTTCATGCGCTTCTACCTCCGCCGCTGCGAGCCGGACGACTTCCGCACCGTCCGCGCCCTGATCTGCGGCGCCGAGAAGTTGCCGGTGAAGCTCCAGGACGAGTTCCACGCCCGGTTCGGCGTCCTGCCGCTGGAGGGGTACGGCTGCACCGAGCTGTCACCGGTGACGTCCGTGAACCTGCCGGCGGTCACGGTCGGCGACGAAACGCAGGAGTGCAACGTCCGCGGCACTGTGGGCCGGCCGATCGTCGGCGTCGCGGTGCGGGCGTTCACGCAGGAGGAGCGCGAGCCGCTGCCGACGGGCGCCGAGGGCGTGCTGTGTGCGAAGGGGCCGAACGTGATGGCCGGCTACCTGCACCAGCCGGAGAAGACGACGGAGGCGGTGCGCGACGGCTGGTACAACACCGGCGACGTGGGCCTCGTCCGGCCGGACGGGTTCATCCAGATCACGGGGCGCGTCAGCCGCTTCGCCAAGATCGGCGGCGAGATGGTGCCGCTGGAGCGGCTGGAGGAGGAGTTGCACGACCTGTACGGCGGCGGCGACCGGGTGCTGGCGGTGGCCGCGGTGCCGGACGAGAAGCGCGGCGAGCGGCTGGTGGTGCTGGTGCTGCCGGAGGCGGCCGGGGGCATCGGGGGGTTGCTGGACCAGCTCGCGGGCCGCGGACTCCCGAACCTGTGGGTGCCGGACGCCCGCGACTGCTACCCGGTGAAGGAGTTGCCGGCGCTCGGGAGCGGCAAACTCGACCTGAAGCGCGTCGGGGAGCTGGCGCGGGAGCTGGCGGCGAAGTGACGCCGCTTGCGGCGATGCAGCGTTGACGCTGCATCGCCGCAAGCGTCAACTCGAATTCAGTAGTTTCAAGTTCGGCCGCTGGGGGTAGCGAGACGCATGGGGCTCCGTTGAGATGGTGGTTGCCACACCCCATCCGGGAGGAACCCCATGCGGCCCATCCCCGAGTCTA
>DASPHQ010001181.1:0-3685 GCA_035629595.1 Urbifossiella sp.
AGAGGAACTCGCCGTCCATCGTCGGCATTCGCCAGTAGCGATTGCCGTCGAGCAGTTTGCTGATCTGCCAGCCGTCGCCAAAGTACCGCAGCGCCCCGCCGACCTTGATCGACCGGCCGGGGTCGCCCGCCAGCCCGTTGAAGCAGGAGGTGGTGGCACACGTCAGCACGCACTGGGCCACGCGGTTGACCACTGCCTTCTGCAGCGCGTCGCGGCTGAAGCCGAAGAACAGCAGCGCCACGCCGGGCCGGCCGTCGGGGGTTTCGTCCGCCGAGAGTTCGCGCTCGACGGCGGCCTCGGCGTCGCAGCCGATGACGCTGGCGGCGTACCCCGTGGCCGCCTGACCCGCGGTGCGCGCCCACGCCGCCGTCTCGGCGGTGACCACGACGCGCGCCGCGGTCATGGGGAACGCCTCGGCGAACGTGTCCTCGATCTCGACGCCGTTGACGGTGAGCACAGGCGCGGGGCCTCCGGCGGGGGGTAGGGAATCGTGTATTCCTTTGGTGTCGCGGCCGCAACCGCGTAAAATGGCGATTCCGACTGCGAAGAGGCGCCCATGCGGTTCGTCCTGACCCCGATCCGCAGCAACAAGCAGGGCGTGCAGATCAACGTCGGCAAGGACGGGGCCGCGTACGACGCCATCGTGAACACGCTCACGATGCACCCCGAGGACATGAAGGAGCTGGGCGCCGCGGCCGGGGCGACCGTCCGCGTGCGGACGGAGAACGGCGAGACGACGTTCCAGTGCAAGGACGGCAACGTGCCGCGCGGGCTCCTGTTCGTGCCCTACGGCCCGCCGACGTGCCTGCTCATGGGCGGCGAGACGGACGGCACCGGCATGCCCACCTCGAAGGGCTGGGACGTGGACGTGGAAGTCGTGGATTCTTGAGGCCGACGCGATGAACGACGACACCGAACTCACCGACGTGCAAGAGCAGGCCGCGAACCGACCCGCCGAGCCCGAGGTCGCGGCGTGGGAGCAGGTCGAACCCGGGCGGTTCATGCCGCGCCGCGTCCGCGGCAGTGCCCGCGGGCAGGTGCTGGGGTGAAGCTTCGTCGTCCCGCCCGGTCCGGGCGGCCCGCCGTCGGAACCGAAGTCCCCGTGACGCCGCGAGGCGTCGAGCACTTGTGAACAACGCGAGCGGAACCTGATGTCAACTGCCGTGATGCCGCAAGGCGACAAGCGCGAACTGACCGTCGTGAAGAACGCGGTCTGCACCTTCTGCGGGTGCGTCTGCGACGACATCGAGCTGCACGCCGACGCCGTGCGGATCGTCGAGACGAAGCGCGCCTGCATCCTCGGCGAGGCGTGGTTCAAGAACCACACCGCCGAGCGGCTCTACCCCGACGCCCTCATCGACGGCCGCGAGGCGACCGTGGACGAGGCGGTGGAGGCCGCGGCCGAGTTCCTCCACGCCGCCGACATGCCGCTGATCTACGGCCTCTCGAACGTCACCTGCGAGACCACCCGCGAGGCGGTCCGGCTCGCCGGGCTCGTCGGCGCGGTCATCGACAGTCACACCTCCCTCTGACACGGTCCCACAGAGGTGGCCGCCCAGTTGGGCGGAAAGGTGACCTGCACGCTGGGCGAAGTGAAGAACCGGGCCGACTTCATCATTTATTGGGGCGGCAACCCGGCCGAGTGCCACCCGCGGCACTTCACGCGCTACACCCTCACGCCGAAGGGGAAGTTCCTGCCGCGCGGCCGCAAGGACCGCACGATGGTGCTCGTGGACATCCGCGAGACGATGAGCGCCAAGGCTGCCGACATCTTCCTGCAGGTGCGGCCGGGCAAGGACTTCGAGGTGCTCACCATCCTCCGGGCGCTGGTGAAGGGCCAGCGCGTGGACGCGGCGGCGGTCGCCGAGACCGGGCTGACGCTGGAGCAGCTTCAGGACTTGGTCGATCGGATGAAGGCGGCGAAGTTCGGCGTGTTGTTCTTCGGCATGGGCCTGTCGATGACGCGCGGCAAGCACATGAACAGTGCCGCGGCGCTGACACTGGCGGCGGAGCTGAACGCGTTCACGAAGTTCGTGGCGATGCCGATGCGCGGCCACGGCAACGTGACCGGCGCCGACGTGGTGCTGCGGTACACGACAGCCTACCCGTTCGGCATTAGCCTGACCCGCGGCTACCCGCGGTTCAACCCCGGCGAATACTCGACGATCGACCTGCTGGTCCGCGGCGACGTGGACGCGACGCTGGTGCTGGGCGCCGACCCCGGAGCGACGATGCCGCAGCCGGCGATCGAGCACCTGAAGCGGACGCCGACGATCGTGCTGGACCCGAAGGTGACGCACACGAGCCGGCTGTCGCGCGTCCACATCACGACGGCCGCGACCGGCATCAGCGCCGGCGGCACGGTCTACCGGATGGACGAGATCCCGCTGCCGCTGCGCCCGGCGCTGACGTCGCCGTACCCGACCGACGAGGACGTGGTAAAGCTCATCATCGCCGCGGTGGAGCGCAAGAAGCCGTGGTACCCGGTGCCGACCGACGCGCCGCAGACGGCGTGACCGGATGTCTCGTCGGGGCCGGTAGCCGCGGGCTTCAGCCCGCGCGACGTTGGCGGTGTCACAGGTGCGTAGCTCCCTGGGGCTACGCCGCAGGTGGGCGCGGGCTAAAGCCCGCGGCTACCAGCCCCGAGACGAGGCGTTCGACAGAGCAGACTGGTAGCGTCTCCTTCGGAGCCTTCATGCTTCGGATTCGCGGCGGCACGGTGTACGACCCCGCCAACGGCGTCAACGGCGAGCTGCGCGACGTCTGCATCGCGGGCGGCAAGGTCGTCGCCGACGACCCCGCGCAGGCCGGGCGCACCATCGACGCCACCGGCATGATCGTCTTCCCCGGCGGGGTGGACGTGCACACCCACATCGGCGGGGCGGCGCTCAACTTCGCCCGCGGGCTCATCCCCGAGCAGCACCGCAAGGCCACGCCGATCTTCCACTCGCCGCACACCCGCGGCGGCATCATCGGCACCACACCCACCACCTTCGCCACCGGCTACGTCTACGCCGGCATGGGCTGGACCACCGCCAACGAGGCCGCCGTCCCCATCCTCTCGGCCAAGCACACCCACGAGGAACTCCGCGACACGCCCATCATCGACAAGACCTGCTGCGTCCTGATGGCGAACAACGAGATCATCCTCGACCTGCTGGAGAACGACGAGTTCGAGCGGGCCAAGGAAGTCGCGGCGTGGCAAATCTGGGCGGCGAAGGCGTACGGCATCAAGGCCGTGAACCCCGGCGGCGTCGCCGGCTGGAAGTGGGGTAAGGACTGCAAGGGGCTGTCGGACGTGGTCCCCGGCTACAAGAAGGTGACGCCAGCAACGATCATCGCGGCCCTCGCCCGGATCGCCGACGAGTTGAACCTGCCACACCCGGTCCACCTCCACTGCAACAACCTCGGCGCCCCCGGCAACGCCAGCACCACCATCGAGACGATGAAGGTGCTGGAAGGCCGCCGGGCGCACCTCGCCCACCTCCAGTACCACGCCTACGGCGGCGACGATTGGTTCACCATGCGCTCCGCCGCGGCCGAGATCGCCGAGCACTTCAACGCGAACAAGAACCTGACGTGCGACGCCGGGGCCGTGCTGTTCGGCACCACGGTCACCGTCACCGCCGACGGCCCGTGGCAGCACCTGCTCTACCAGCTCACCGGCCGCAAGTGGGCGAACCTG
>DASPHQ010001182.1:0-2049 GCA_035629595.1 Urbifossiella sp.
CGAGCAGTGCGGCGGCCACGCCCGCCGCGGCGAGCCCGGCGGACGTCGGCGCGAACGTGCCCCAGCAGGGCTCGTCCTCCAGTGCCACTTCGCTGCACCCGGCCGCGCGCAGGCGCCCGGCCAGCCACTCGGCGGCCTCGCGCTCGCCGGGCGAGCACGGCGTGCGGTCGATCGGCGCCAGAGCCTCGACCACCTCGTGGAGCGTCGCTTCCGGAACCACTAACGGCGCAGGCGCAGCTTCTTCTTCTCGGTCCGCCTGGTGCCCGTCGAGTCGGTGGCGGTCACCCGGACCTCGAGGACGGTGCCGCGGGTGAGGCGGCGCAGCTTGCGGCCCACGCTGCGCCTGAAGCGGAAGCGGATCCGCCGACCGGAGCCGCCGGCGGCGTCGCCCGAGCTGACCCGCGAGACCACCGCGTTCCGGCTCCGGAAGCGCGCTTTGCGCGACGAGCTCCGCGGCAGGACCAGCGAAGCGCGGAAGCTGCAGTTGGCGTTGCACGACACCCTGCCGGCCAGGCCGCGGCGCACCACGCGCCGCAGACTGGTGCGCCGCCCGGGGAAGCCGCCGAAGCCGATGTCCGAAATCCGCTGCGGGCTCGCCGTCCCGGGCGTGGACGGGAGCGACGGCGTGTCGCTGAACGCGCAGCCGGTGGCGCTGAAGTTGGCGGTGGGCGTGGTGTCGAAGCCGCCGTCGCTCGCCGCGCAGCCACCCATGCCGCGGGCGGCGAACACCTGGCGGATCAGCGTCCGGTCGCCGCTGCCCTGGAGCTGGGCGTCGGTGGCCAGGATCGCGTCGCGCATGTCGAGGAAGTCCGGCTCGCCGGGCGAGCGGCGCATGCCGCCGGTGATCAGTCGCCGGGCCCGGATGATCCCGTCGGAGCGCCCGTGCGCGGCGATCAGGCGTGAGCGCAGGTCCCACAGGGTCTGGGTCCAGATCTCGCCGTCGAAGTGGACCTCGGGGCCCGACCCGGAGATCTGACCGAAGTCCGCGTAGGTGTAGCCCTGGCTGGGACAGTTGGCGTTCGCGACGCCCAGCGGGCAGTCGCTCGCCGAGCTGACGAACTCCACGTTCTCGTAGCGGCCCTGCACGAGCTCGCCCGCGGCCGCGCTGTCGCCCTGGAAGCCCGAGGCCTCCGCGTAGTCGAACATGTACCAGTCGCTCCAGGCCTCGCCCATGGCGCCGGACTGGTCGCTGGTGAGCTGGCCGAAGCCGCCGACGGCGCAGCACACCAGCCGGTTCGAGAGGCCGTGGCCGTACTCGTGGAGGACCACCTGGGCGTCGTCACCGCCGTTGACGTCGTGCGCCGCGCCGGTGGTGAACAGGAACATTTCCATGATCGGCGGCTGGCCGTCGGGCAGCGTGAACATGCTCGCGTTGTTCGTGAACTGAGGCAACGGGCCGGTGTTCGCCCCGTCGTTGACCTGCGCGTGGACGCGATCGTTGCCCTCGAAGTTGCCCGACGCGACGTCGAAAGCGATCGGCGAGCTCAGCAGGTGGTCGTGGAAGCGGCTCACGAAGTAGTGGGTCTGCGTGGCCACCTGGTTGCGGTTCTGCTGCCAGTTGCTGAGCGCGCTGAACGCCGAGCCGAGGAAGGTCGGCGGCGCGTTCCAGGTGCAGCCGCTGGTCGGGCAGGTCCGCCCCGGCTCGGCGCCGGCGGACTCGTCGACCGGGTTGTAGGCCCAGTCGGCGGCCGTGGTGCCCGAGCCGCTGGAAGGCGGGATCTGCTGGCCGGCCCCCGGGTTCGGGGCGTCGTCGTTGTCGTCGGCGGCGTTCTCGTCGGCGTAGGTCCAGGCGAAGTTGCCCCGCAGCCTGGTGTTCGACAGCGCGCCGCTGTTGTCGATGTAGGGGGTGAAGTTCCGGTCGGCGTAGGCGTTGCCCGCCGCTGCGCTGGGGAAGTAGCTCAGCGCCCGGCCGGTGTCGGCCCGCCGTACGAGGTTCGCGCGGCGCAGCACCGACCCGGAGCTCGCGTCGACCACGGTGTGCAGGACCCGCTGGGAGTCGGCGAAGACCAGGGTCGTCCACGCCAGCCGGTCCCCGCGCGGCGTCGCGAA
>DASPHQ010001183.1:0-3347 GCA_035629595.1 Urbifossiella sp.
GGTCTCGTCCGGGGGGCCGTCCGTGTCGGTTTCCGCGCGCACGTCCGGGATGATACCATCGGCCGCGTGACCCTGTCCCCCGAGTACCGGGCGTACCTCAAGAGCGACCGCTGGCAGCAGACCAGGAAGAAAGCCTTCGCCCGCCACGGTCGGCGGTGCGCCGTCTGCGGGACGAAGTGGCGGCTCCAGGTCCACCACCTCACCTACGAGCGCCTCGGCCACGAGCAGACCGGCGACTTCCGCATCCTGTGCCGCAAGCACCACAAGAAGGGACGCTATAGCGCCCGGGCGATCGCGGCGGACGCCAACGCCGTCTGGTGGCTCACGCTCCTCGAACGCCTCACCACGGCCCTCTGGCGGGCCGCCGTGTGGTGCCTGCGCGCGGCGTGGCGGCTACCGCGCGTGATCGTACGCCGTCACGGCCAGTAGGTACGACCAGAGCGTCTGCAGGACGAAGCCGAGGCCGATCGTCTCGTGGACGGCGAGCGCGCCGGCCAGGTTCAGGGCGAGGCAGCAGAGCGCGACGGTGCCGCGCAGCACCCACCGGCGGGCCGTGCCGGAGGGGTCGACGACGCCCAGGTACTTCAGAACCTCGGTCGCGGCCGCGCCGCCGACGCCCCAGAGGGAGGGCATGACGTACTGCGTGACGAACAGGTAGACCTCGGCGAACTGGACGTGGTGGCCGGCGATGACGGTGACGGTGTCCATGCGGATGGGGGTTAGGAGCGCCGCGAGATGCGGTCGATGAGACGCTGGATGAAGTCCCGGCGGGCCGGGTCGGGCGTGCCCCGCAGCCGGCGGACGAGCCCGCGGAGGCGGACGGCGGCCGAGACGATCAGCGGCAGCGGCTCGGGACCGAACTCTTCCACGAGCCGACGACCGGCGCGGAAGTCCGCGATCGTGAGGCCCTGTGTGTACTGAAAGTGTGGGCGGTCCACGCCCCAGAGCGCGAAGCCCCACTGAATGCCGAGCCCGTTTGCGATCAGTGCGATCCGCTCGTACGCCGCCGTGTCGTCGTACCGCAACTTTCCGTCAGGCGTGACCGGCACCAGGTCGACCGCGACCTTCCACACGTGGAAACTCTCGTCGCCACGCGCGTCGGTAACGATCGCACCCGGCCTCGTCCGCCCCTGTTCGTACAGGGCATTCTGCCGCCAGGCCGTGCGGCCGCCGTCGGTCAGCAGGACATTCTCCCCGGCCGCGTCCAGTCGATCCAGCAGCGCGGCGAACCGCGTGCGGGCGACCGGGTTCAGGCCGTCCAGGATGCCGAGGTTGCGCGAGGCGTAGAACATGCGGGGGCGAGGAGTCCGTCAGATGGTGATTTCGACGGCGACGAGGCGGGCGTCGGCGTTGAGCGTGTCGGCCGCGTCGTTCGCCACCCGGTAGACCCGGAAGACGACGAACTGCCCGGCAGCCGGCGTGCCGGCGATCGTGACCGCCCCGGTGGCACCGGATATCTGGACCTGGCTTGTCGCGAGGAGCGTGTCCGTCACCGCCTGCGCCGTGCCGAACGCCTGCGCGAGTGTGTCCCCGTCGGCGTACGCGCGGGCCTGGATGGCCCACCTCGCCGCACCCGCGCCGGACGCCGCGATCCAGTGGAACTTGGCCGTGAAGGTGCCCCCGGTGTAGTGCGCCGGGAGGACGCCCACCCACTCGGCGGTCTCGATCTGCGACTGGTCGAAGTCGAACACCTGGAGGTCCGGGGCCGTCGGCTCCGGGGCGATCGACGCGCTGACCCCGTGGACCGCCGCCGAGCCGCACGAGAGTGTGAGCGTCACCGAGCCGGCGGGCGTCTTGGCCGCGTTCGAGTCGCAGATGTTGTGGGTGTCCGGCGTGCCGCGGATCGTCGTCCCCGCCCCCGCGCTCCAGGAGCTGGAGGTGCGGCCGAACATGACCGTCCAGCAGTTGTCGTTTACCGTGGTGGTCGCGATCGCGAGCGAGGTCGCCGACCCGCTGTTCCCGGTGTTCGTCGCGTCGGGGAGGTACAGCTGGTTGCTCCCCGTGTAGGACGCGCTGTCCGCGAAGATCGAGGTGGAGCCGCTGCACGTGACGACGACGTTGTTCGCGCCGCTCGCCGGGTTCACCAGGCCGTAGAGGTACGACCGCTCCGAGCCCTGCGTCACGGTCCCGATGCGGGTCATGGCGACGCCGTTGTAGGTCACCCCCGTCACGAGGTCCGAGGACGAGGTGATGAAGACGCCGACCAGGAGGACGCGGTTGCTCCCCGTGCAGGTGTGGCTGTAGGTCAGGCTCGTCGCCGTGGCGGTGGCCGTCGCCGTCGCGTCGTAGGCGATGGTCGCGGTCGTGGTGATCGTCGTGAGCGCCGAGGCCGGGAACATGGGCGGGAGCTTGCCGAACTGCGGCAGCAGGACCGTCGAGGGGCTGATCGTCGGCGTGTTCCCCGGGAGCGAGAGGAGCTTGAAGTTGTCGTCGGTCGCGTTGTACTGAAGGATCGCCATCAGCTTCGCCTTCATGTCCCCCGAGGCGAGAGCCGTCGCGCCGTACTTCACGACGCTCTTCGCGCCGCCGCCCAGGTCCACCGTCACCGCGCCCGTATTGCTGTTCGCCGGGACGACGAAGAAGACCCGCTTGTCCGTGTAGGACGTGACCGCCGGGGTGTACGCGCCGGTGTACGTGTCCGTCCCCGCGAGGGCGCAGGTGTTGCCCAGAAGCCCCTGGCGGAGCACGTCGGCGAGCACGGACGACGCGAGCATCGCGTAGGCGCGCATGTCCGTGATGTTGGCGTTCACGATGGAGGTGGCCCCCGCCGCGACGGCGACCTTCGACAGGAGGAGGCTGTTCGCGGGGGTCGAGGGGACCGCCGGGGAGGCCGCGGGCGTGCCCGCGACGACCGTGATCGAGGCGATGTTCGCGGCCGAGGCGTCGGGGTCCTGCGACACGTCGGTCGTCATCACGATGATGTCGATGCGCGGGTGCGTCGCGTCCGCCGTCGCGATGGGCACGTTCTTGATCGCGTCGTTCGTGTGGCGGATCTTGTACGTGTCCGACGGGGTGAGGTTCGTGTTCGTGATCTCGTAGAGCGCGCGGCCGGTCGCCACGTCCACGCTCATGTTCGCGCCCGCCCCCCGCTGCGAGACCGCGAGCTGGTTGCCGACGGACTGGATGACGCCGGAGGTGAGGAAGTCGCGCTCCCACGCCTGAATTTCCGCGTCCCGGAAGGACGGGGCGGTGTCGGCGTCGGTGGAGCCGATGATCGAGATCCGCTGGGCGATGGCGGGAGTATAGCACTAGGTCAGGAGCCGCTCCACCGCCTGGATGCGGCGCGTCAGATCCCCCGCCTTGTCCCCGTTCACGGCGACGGCGGTGAGGAAGACCCCCGCCTTCGA